>CAIRUC010000060.1 GCA_903881665.1 uncultured Bacteroidota bacterium
AAATATTTTTTTAATTTAGTTGCAATCTGTTTCTAGTTTTTTTTGGCATTTCCATAGGAGAATTCCGAAATTTGCGCAGTCAAAAAATTAATAATCATCATTTCGCCAAAATGCGTTTTCCTAAACGAATTTTATTTATTTTTTTTATTGCCATTTGCACCTTCGCGAATGGGCAGGTATTGGATAATGTATCACCATCATCTTCTGCATTTTCACTTCGGAAATTAAGATCTGCATACCTTCTTACATCGCCTACGTATCCTGCTTTTGTTAATTCTAGTTATGTTCCTTCTGTTGTAACGAACCCTCTGATTCGGGTGCGAAGGAGTTCGGATGATGCTTTACAGGATATTTCTTATACAGCTGCTGGCGACCTCGATACAAATGCATTATCGTACTTTATTGGAGGCCCTAACTTGTTTACGTACTCCGAACAATTTAATAATTCAGTATGGGGATTTTTAGGAGGGGCAATCTCAACTAACACAGTTGCGGCTCCAAATGGATCGCTATCTGCCGAAGCATTTACTGAAATAGCAGGCAATAACGAGCACTTTATTGATTATAATTATACTACTCCGCAAGCTTCTTCCGCGTACACAATGAGTATTTATGTAAAGCCCATTAATAACTCCAATCGTTATTTTATTTTGCGTGGTGTATTCGCCGATGGTTCGGGTAGTTCTTATAGTACATTTGATTTAAGTGCAGGTACATTAGTTTCAACAATTGGCGCTAATTGGACAAACGTTACCATTTCGCCTTCCTTATTAGGTTGGTTTTTGATTAAAGGAACATATACAACAGGAGCAACTGTTCCTTCATCCGTAGACCTTGTTTTTCGATTGCAATTTATGGAGGTTAGTCCGTTGGCAAATGTTTACAATGGCAATACGGCAATTTCGACGGCCCTTTGGGGAGCTCAATTACAACGTGGCCAAACATATCCTGGCTACACGCCAACAATGGCAACTCCACAGTTCTGTGTGCCTAACGGATATGTATATACGTGGTTCGATCAAAGTGGTAATAACCGATTAATTAGTCAAAATAATCAGGATAATCAGCCGCTCATTGTTGATTCAGGACGTGTGTTGCGTACTTCAAATCTTCGTCCTACTGTTCGGTTTAGAGGTGATGGTTTTTACACGGGTTCTTCTTTTTTAATAAACACTACTTCCTCCATTACTGCGGCTAACAGCAGCATTAATATGGTTACAAAATGGAATAGCAATAACGGTTCTTTTAATGCTGACATTCCCTTTGGAATAGGTACTACAGGTGATACCCGTCGTGGCCGATATTTTTTGAGGAGTCAGAATAATGATGTTGGTTATGGTACTTGGGCGAATGATATAGTTACTACAGGAGTGAATACCAGTGTAGCACAAACGCATCATATTTATACAGCCATACAAAATGCGGCTCAAGTATTAGTTGCTAAAGATGGACAAGAAAGTGCTGTTAATTTAGGATTGCCTCCATTAACTCCTTCTACAGGTTTGTCAATGGGGCAATTGTATAATCCAAGTGCATCAAACGATTATTTCTCTGATGTTGATATTGCCGAGGGTATTATTTTTCCTGTCGCTTTAACGCCAGCCGAAAAACGATTGCTGCATTGTGATCAAGGTAATTATTTTGGATTGCCAACCACTATTTCCGGATTGGATTTTTACATTAATGCAGCAGCTGATCCTGCATCTTGTAATTTAGTTGGTGAGCAATTAGTATGGAATAGCGCTACCAAGTTTAATGTTCTTGAAGCTGGTAATAATCTTCAGAAACTAAATTCGTATGCGTGGGATGGAGGTGCTGCATCTTTAAATTTAGTAAGTAACAATGGGTATTTTGAATTTAAGGCAGTTGAAATAAATAAAACAAGAATTGCTGGGTTGAGTAATTCATTTGTAGGTTTAGCATTAGCAAATGTGCAGTATGGGGTGTACCTTCAAAATAATTCAACTGTTTCGGTTTTTGAGCTTGGTGTTAATAAAGGCAACTTCGGAACTTATTACTCCAATGATGTTTTCAGAATTGCAGTTGAATTGGGTGTGATTAAATATTATAAAAATGGAGTTTTATTTTATACTAGTTTGTCGGTTCCTGTTTTTCCTTTGTTTGTGCATGTTTCATTATATGATGTTGGGGCAACAATTAATAGTCCTTTAGTTTATAATCTTACCAATGGAACTTTTACTGCAAACGCAAATAATACAGGACCTAATCCTGTTTTTCAATGGAAGTTAAATGGAATTAATGTAGGTACGAATAGTAATGTTTATACAAATACCACATTAAATGTAAATGATAATATTACTTGTCAGTTGTCGCTTAATGCTTGTGTAACGAACTCAATTATTTCTAATTCGATTGTAGCTGTTAGTTTATCACCAAATCCTTCCTTATCTTTTTATATACGTCCTAGTATTGATACGGGTGCATGTAAAGTTGTTGCTGAAGATGTTGTTTGGAGATATACAACATTGGATAATATGTCGCGTGTTCAGATTAACGGTAATAGCCTTACAAAGTTATTGAGTAATGGATGGGATGGAGCTGGGTTTTCTTACCAAACCGTTGGTAACAATGGATGGATGCAGTTTGTTGCGAAGCAGTTAAGTAAACCCTTGATGTGTGGCTTAAGCGCTAGTTATACTGGAAGTTCATATACTAACATTCAATTTGCTATTTATCTTGCAGCAGGAGGTTCATTGCAAGTTTTTGAATCCGGTGTGAATAGAGGAACTTTTGGGAATTATTCTGTAAATGATACGTTGCGCATTGCCATTGAAAATAATCAGGTGTGTTATTATCGAAACAATATTTTGTTTTATAATAGCACCGTAGCTCCAATCTTGCCTTTGTTTGTTAATGCATGTATTTCAGATATGGGAGGCATTGTTTCGAATGTCGTAGTTTTTAATAGAAGTTCATTGCAGTTTTCTGCTTATACGTTAAATGCTCCAGCTAATTTGGTGTATAATTGGAAAGTAAATAATGTAGTTGTTCAATCTGGTTTGTCTTCAGTTTATTCAAATGCAAATTTACTAACGAATGATATCGTTTCTTGTGCTTTACAATTAACCGGTTGTTTGAGTAATTTAATTAATTCGAATACAATTACGTTGAAAAATATACAGCCAAATCCATCGGGTTTTTATTTTATCAAGGGTGTTTTCGATGCTTCTGGTTGTAAAAAAGCGGGTGAGCAAGTTGTTTGGAAATTTATCAATTTAACTAATTTCGATCGACTAACAATTACAGGAAATTCATTAACCAAGAAATTATCTGCTCAATGGGACGGTGCTGCTATATCAGCGAACATAGTTAATAATAATGGTTACTTAGAGTTTAAGGCTATTGAAGTAAATAAAAACAGAATGGCTGGTTTAAGTAGTGCATATAATGGGCCTTCTTATTCAAATATTGATTATGCAATCTATTTGCAATCTAACGGAACGATAGGCGTTTACGAAGTGGGAGTGAATAGAGGGGTGTTTGGTAATTATGTTGCTAATGATGTTTTTAGAGTGGCTATCGATAATAATGTTGTGCGTTATTATAAAAATGGAACAATATTTTATACAAGCTTAGTTATTCCTTTAGGTAGTATGTACGCTATGGCATCGTTAGCCGACATTGATGCAACTATCGCTGATGCATATGTGTGGAATTATAGCAATGCTTCATTTACTGCTGTTGTTTCTAATATTTTTTCTCCTTATTCGCTTAATTGGAAAGTAAATGGAGTAGCAACAGGTGTAAATGCTGCAACTTATACGAATGCTTCTTTAGTGTCGAATGATGTTATTACATGTGATTTGCAATTAGCGGGTTGTTACAATTTAATTATATCGTCGAATTCGATTATTTATGCAAATCAAACAGCGAACCCATCGGCAGTAGGTTTTATAAAAGCAATTATTGATTCTGCGGCCTGTAGTTATTCGGGTGAACAAGTTGTGTGGGCTTATACTACCTTATACGACAAGCAGAAACTAATTTATAATGGTAATGGTTTAACTAAGTCCTCGGTTGCAGGTTGGGATGCTGGAGCGGCTTCATTTAATAGCGTAGGGCAGGAGGGGTATTTAGAATTTAGAGTTGCCGAAGTGAATAAAACCAGAATTATTGGATTGAGTTCCGGTTATATTTCGAGTTCAGCAACCAATGTTCAATACGGTATCTATTTGCAAAACAACGGAATTTTCTCAGTGTATGAATCGGGAACAAATCGCGCTACTTATACAACATATTCTGCATCCGACACCTTTCGTATTGCTATAGAAGGCACTCAAGTGAAGTACTATAAAAACAGGGAATTGTTTTATACAAGTACTATACAACCCAATTTGCCGCTTGTGGTAACTGCTGCATTGTATGATAATGCGGCAACTGTTCTGGATGCAATGGTGTGGAATTTAAATAGTGGAACGTTCTCCGCTTTTTTCTATAATGGGTCTTCTATTATGAGTTATGATTGGAAAGTAAATGGCATTTCAACTGGTGCTGTAAGCTCAATTTATAGTAATTCTAATTTAACAAATGCTGATATCGTTTCCTGTGATATAAGTACTACGGGATGCGTAAATACCATTTTCCCTTCTAACTTGATTAAGCGAAAATTAGTTGAGCCCAATTTGTCGCTTTCGTTTTTTATTTATGGAATTGCTGATCAAAGTTCGTGTCGTATTGCTGGAGAGGAAGTGGTTTGGAAGCGCTTTACTAATTTTAATGACCTTACGAAAATTCAAAAAAATAATAATAATTTATTGAAGTTAACAGCTACTGCGTGGGATGCAGGCGCAATTTCATTAAATAAAGTAAGTAATAATGGGTATCTAGAATTTACCGCTTCTGAAACGAATAAAGCAAGAATGATAGGTTTAAGTGCATCTTATGGTGGTTCTTCGTATACAACTATTCAATATGCTTTTTACCTTCAAAATAATGCAGTTATTAGTGTTTATGAATCGGGTACTAGTCGTGGAGCTTTTGGTGCTTATGCTGCTGGAGATGTATTGCGAATTGCAATTGAATTGGGTGTGGTTAAGTATTATAAAAATGGAACGTTGCTTTACACAAGTTTAGTAACTCCTTCGATTCCTTTATTTGTGAATGCTTCTTTGAGTGATATAGGGTCTACCGTTACCAATGTCATGGTCTATAATTATAATACGGGAAGTTTTGTCGCTACTGCTGCTCAAGCTGGCCGCAATTTAATGTATACTTGGAGGGTGAATGGTGTCGTAATGCAAAGTGGAATTAATCCTGCTTACAATAATCCTTCGCTAAATTTGAATGATATTGTTACTTGTCGCTTAACGTTGGGTACTTGCTTAAATGCATTTTCGTATTTGTCGAATGCGATTATAATTAAAGTCGCACCTCAACAAACGGCCGATTTTTTTATTGAAGGATCTCCTGTTCTTCCAGGTTGTAAAATGGTTATAGAACAAGTAAAGTGGAAACTAAGTGATTTGATTAGTAATGTTTCGGTTGTAAATACAAACAGTTTGATTCGAAACGCTGGCACAGGATTGTGGAATGCTGGTGCGGCATCATGGAATACTGTGGCTAATTTTGGGTATTTTGAATTTACGGCCACCGAAAATAATAAACTGCGTTGTGTAGGATTAAGTAATTCAAATAATGCTTCTGATCACTTATCCATTCAGTTTGCTTTTTATTTGCAAAATGATGGTAATTATCGAATTTATGAAAGCGGTATTGATCGTGGTTTGTTTTTGCCTTATCAGCCAAATTCTGTTTTTAGAATAAAAGTAGATGGTGGTGTAGTGAAATATTTTAAGGATGGATTATTGGTTTATTTAAGTAGTATTTCTCCTAGTTTACCATTGTTAGTAGATGTTTCTCTAAATGAATTAGGTGCTACCATTACGAATGTAAAAGTTTCGAATTACAACAATGGTAGATTTCAAACAAATATTTTAAATGGGGGTATTTACAATTGGTTGGTAAATGGTGTATTGATGCAAACAGGTACAGCATCTGTTTATGTCAATACTAATTTATTAAATCATGATAGCGTTATTTGTCAGCTAACTAGTAATCTGCCTGGATGTAGTGCTCAATTTCTTACTTCTAATTATATTGAAAATGTTTTTGTGAAGCCCGATAGTGTGGATGCATTTCTTAAGTCTGTTAATTCTTTAAGTTCTTGTTTTTTAGGTATAGAACAAGTGAAATGGAAAACAAGTGATTTTAATAAGTATACTGCTGTTGCGTTGAACGATAATTCTCTTTTGAAAATGCAAGGCGGTGGTAGTTGGAATGGAGGTGCTTCTTCATGGAATACGGTGCAAAACAATGGCTATTTTGAATTTAAAGCAGTTGAAATTAATAAAGGTAGAGCTGTTGGTTTGTCATTTTCGAATCCTGCTAATGATTTAGCCACTATTCAATTTGCAATTGTGTTAAGTAGTGCGGGCGCAATTCAGGTGTATGAATCGAATAGTAATAGAGGTTCTTTTGGCAATTATGCTGCTAATGATATATTCAGAATTTCAGTGGATAATAATATTGTAAAATATTATCGAAATGGAATATTGTTTTATATTTCAACAGTGATGCCAACATTGCCTTTGTTAGTGGATGTTTCTTTATATGATTTTGGTGCAACTATCGCAAATGCTGTGGTGGCTAATTATCATGCTGGTGTATTTCAAGCTTCTGCTACAAATGTTGGTGTAAATCCGAATTATCAGTTTTTTGTAAATAGTGTTTCGGTTCAAAATGGTACAATGGCTACGTATACAAATGTTAGCTTAAATTTAGGCGATACCGTTTTATGTATTGTTACTTCAAATGTAAATGGATGTATGCCTTTCCCGTACGTTTCAAATTATATTGTAATAGGAAAAACAAATCCGGCGAATTTAGATTTTGCAATTACTTCTTCTCCTTCAACGGCTACTTGTGCAACGGTTACCGAACCAGTTAAATGGAAGTTGTCTGATTTATCGAAAGATGCTCAGATTTTAAATGGCAATGGTTTAATTCGAACTCAAAATTTAGGATGGAATTGTGGTGCATTTTCGTGGAATAAAGTGAATAATAACGGCTACTTTGAATTTACGGTAATCGAAAATAATAAATTCAGGATGATTGGTTTGAGTGCAACCAATTTGAATAGTGATTGGACTTCTATTCAATATGCTATTTATTTGACTAATGCAGGAACGTTTGATATTCGGCAGTCAGGTGCTACAATTGCTATTGCTGGTGCTGTTTATGCTTCGAATGATGTTTTTAGAATTTCTGTGGAATCGAATGTGGTGAAGTATTATAAAAACGGATTGCTTATTTATACTAGTCTCGTTTTACCAACTTTACCTTTAATGGTGGATGTATCGATCTATGATCAAGGTGGAACGGTAAAGAATGCAATGATTACTAATTATAGTAGTGGTTTATTTAATGCTAATATAGTAAACGGTGGTACGAATCCTTTTTATAATTGGAAGTTAAATGGTGTAGTAGTTCAAAGTGGTACTTCAGCTTCCTATACTAATTTAAGTTTACTGAATGGTGATGTAGTTTCTTGTGATTTGCTAGTAACACCAACTGGTTGTTCTACATTGTTATTTGCATCGAATACGATTACTAATAATATCATCCCTCAAGTAAATGTTGATTTTGCAGTTCGTGGTATTGCAGTTCCTACTTCTTGTGCTTTGCTGATTGAAAAAGTGAAATGGAAATCAAGTGACCTATCTAATTGTTTGTCTGTTCAAAATACGAATCAGCTAGTTAAATCGTTAAGTGCTACAACATGGGATGGCGGTGCTGCTTCCTGGAACGTAGTTAGTAATAATGGGTATTTTCAATGCGTTGCTGCTGAAAATAATAAAGCACGTATGATCGGATTAAGTACAACTAATTTAGGGTTTGATCAGAATTCAATTCGATACGCTTTCTTATTAGATAATAATGCTACATACCGCATTTATGAGTTAGGAGTTTTTAAAGGTGTGATTGCTAATTATGCAATTAATGATACTTTTAAAATTGCTGTTGAATCAAATGTGGTGCGTTACTATCTGAATAATGTGGCCGTTTATTCAAGTGCATTAGTTCCTGCTTTACCTTTATTAGTGGATGTTTCAATCTATGATATCGGTGGCACAGTAAGTAGCCCGATCGTGGCAAATTATAACGGAGGATCGTTTGAGGCTGTTTCTGTTAATGCAGGGTTAAATCCTTTGTATGTTTGGAAGGTAAATGGTGTAACCGTTCAGTCAGGTAGTTTGTCTACATACGTTAATTCTTTTTTATTGAACCTTGATATTTTAAGTTGTTCCTTAACTCCTAATCTTGCCGGATGTGTAAATAACCTTCCTCTTAATTCTAATGATGTTATAAATAATATTATCGCTCCTTCAAATATTGATTGTTATTTAAAAGGAGTTCCGGTAACCTCTTCTTGTAATTATTTAGTGGAAGAAGTGAAGTGGAAATCTACTGACTTGTTTAATACTAAAGCGACAACTAATAATTTAGTTAAAGTTCAATCTGATGGCGTATGGGATGGAGGTGGCGCCTCATGGAATACGGTTAGCTTAAATGGTAACTTTCAATTTACAGCAACAGAGAATAATAAAGCACGTGTAGCTGGATTAAGTGCTACGAATGTAAATTCTGCAAATACAAGTATTGCATTTGCTTTTCATTTGTTAGCAACAGGTGAGTTGCGCATTGTAGAGTCGGGTGTTGATAAAGGCTATTCAGGGGCCTATGTGCCTAACGATATTTTTAAAATTTCAATTGAAACAATTGCTGCTCAAAATCGAGCTAAGTATTATAAGAATAATGTTTTGATTTATGCTTCTACCATTAATATTGCAATTTTACCTTTACTTGTCGATGTTTCTATCTATAATCAGGGAGGAACAATTACTAATGCTTTAGTAAGTAATCCTAATGCTGGTTCATTTACTGTGGGTGCTACTAATGTAGGTGTTGCATCATATAATTGGCAAGTAAATGGTGTTACATTACAAAATGGACCTTTAAATACCTATACAAATGGAACGTTGTTGAATAGTGATTTACTAACTTGTTCCGTTACTTCGGGTAATACTGGTTGTACAGGTTTAATTTACAACTCTAATTATACTCGCTTTTTAGGAGCTTCTTTAATAGTTACAAATCCACTAGCAGTATGTAGCCCTGCAACTGTCGATTTAACTGCTTCATCAATTACAACGGGTACTTCTTCTGATATTACACTTTCTTATTTTATGGATGCCGCTGCCACTATTGCAATTGCAAATCCAATGTCGGTTGTTTCCGGAACGTATTATATTAAAGGATCTCGTTTAGGTTGTTCGGATATTAAAGCTGTTACTGTTGTAATTAATGCTTCGCCCTCAATTGACATCACGACTATTAATAATAATCATCAGTTAGATTGTAATGTTACTTCACTTGTTTTAAATGCAACATGTATCGGATCATTAGTATGGGATGACAATTCTTTTAGTGCTACAAGAGCGGTTTCTTTGCCGGGTACTTATGTAGCAACTTGCTCTAGCTCGAATGGATGTAGCGCTTCAACAAATTTTGTTGTGTATAGAAATGTGGAACCGCCTTTAATTGATATTTTAGGGAACACTTCGCCTATTTGTCAGGGTGCATCGGTAACGCTTAACGCTTCTCCAACCACTTTTAATAATGCAATACGATTTGATGGAACATCTCAAAATGTTGATTTAGGAAATTGGTTTAATTATCGCAATTTTTCTGTGGAAATGTGGTTGAAACCGGGTGCTACTCAAACTACGAATGCTTGTATTATTGATGATAATTATTGGTTTACTGGCCGTGGATGGATTTGTCAGCAGAATAATACTACTACAAATCAATATATATTCTCTTGCTATACACCTTATGGTAGTGCAGGAGTAACGTTTAATTTAGCCTTTAATGTTTGGCAGCATTTAACGTTGGTGAAGTCTAATACCACTATCCAAGTTTATATTAATGGTGTATTGGTTAGCTCTGCTCCATGGGTTTATGGTGGAGTATATTATGATGGTTCGCAATTTTTAAGATTAGGTAGTTGGGGCGGAGGTGGTCGCTATTGGAATGGACAAATGGACGAGTTGAGGATTTTTAATGCAGATGTTTCTGCTTCTCAAATTTCTGCAGATGTCAATGGTAATTATCCGCAAATAACAAATAATTTAGTGGCTTATTATAAAATGGATGAGCCCGATAATTCTCCTACTTTAGTTAATGCAACTGGTGTTACTTCGCGTGAAGGTGTTACTGTAGGAAATCCGAATTTTTTAAAATCAGGAATTATTATTGCAAATACGTTTAGCTATAATTGGTTGCCAGGTGGTTCTTCTGCTTCTTCCGTTTCATTTACTCCAAATACGCCTATTGTTTATTATACTAATGTTTCCGGTACTAATGGCTGCGTGCGAACAGAAAGTACTGAATTAACAGTTAGCATGAATGGTTCTGCTACTATTACTGCTACTTCTGGTAGCGCTTGTTTAAATAATTCAGGTCCGCTAATCACTTTAGCTGGTGCTGGGGCTTTGGCACCTTATACTTTTTATTATACTGTAAATGGAATAAATAATTCAGTTACAAGTTCGGGGGCTAATACATTTGTAAATATTACTCCACCTACTAATACGGCTGGGACATTTATTTATGATTTAAAAAATCTTATTTATGCTAATGCTTCGTTTTGCTTGCAGGCGCAAAGTGGTACTTATACTTTAACTGTTAATCCTAATCCTCTATTGGTGGTTTCAACACCTCCAGCAGTCTGTAATCCGAATACAATAAATTTAACTCAAAGTTCAATTACGAATGGTAGTGCAGCAGGTTTGCTATATGGTTATTTTACAAATAGTACGGCTTCTATTCCTGTTATGTTTCCAACAAATATTACTACTTCCGGAACGTATTATATTCAAGCAACGGATACTTCTACAGGTTGCAAAACAACGAGTCCGTTAAATGCTGTGATTAACCCCAAGCCTTATTTAGCTAGTTATACAGCTCCCGATGTTTGTAGTGGAGCAACAACAAATATTTTACTTACGCCTAATGTTTCTTCTAATTTTACGTATAGCGTTAATTCAAATGTGTCGAATGTTAGTGGTGCTTTAAATGGATTAGGAAGTACAATAACTCAAACATTAGTGAATCCATTGAATTCTCTCCCTGCTATTGTAAGTTATTCTATTATTCCTACAGCTACTGCTACAGGATGCAATGGGGATACCAGTATTGTTGCGGTTACCGTTAATCCAATTCCTAGTATAATATCAACAGCTGCTACTAAGATTTGTTCGGTAGGTACTGCCACATTGCAAGCGAATCCTTCCATAGGGAATATTCAGTGGTTTGCCGCTAATGTGGGAGGAGTACCTTTGTCAACTGGTATAAATTTTACAACGCCTTCCATTAATACAAATGCTGTTTATTATGCCCAAGCAAATTTCGGAACTTGTACAAATGGTATTCGTTTGCCTATAAATGTATTGGTAGAAAATCCTGGGCAATGGTTAGGTTTTACAAATGATTGGAATGTAATTTCTAATTGGGGATGTAATCAAATACCTACTTCAATAATTAATGTAACTATTCCTACAACCCCCGATGGAGGGTATTATCCAATTGTTTCGACGAATTCATTAGCTAATTGTAAAAATCTTCAGTTGTTTCCATCATCCTCTGTTACTATTAATAATGGAAAAGATTTGAATGTTTATGGTGATATCATTAATAATGGTTCATCTTCTTTTGGTTTAGGAAAGTTATCGATGAATGGGAATGTTTTGCAATATGTTTCTGGTATTTCGGGATTACGACTTAATCATCTGGTCATTAACAATACTAAACCGGGTAATGCAATCAAATTGAATGTTGATGTGCAGGTAGATAGTGTGTTGGAGTTTAATGCGGGCCGACTTTCATTAAATGGGAAAAATTTGTCCTTGGGAACGAGTCTTCAAAATGGAGATGTGCTCGGAGCTGGTATTAATAAACATTTAAATGCCGAAACTGGTTATTTCATTTCGCATACTAATTCAAATAGCGTTTATGAATTACCGTTAGGCGATTCTACTGATTATACTCCTTTTTCAATATCTTTTATTGATGGAACGCAACCTGGATCTGATATTCGTTCAAAAGTTACTAGAGGTAAGGAGCCTAATTTAGCAGTTACTACTGATTATTTAAATCGCTATTGGACAATTGAGCCAAATAATTTGTTACCAGTATGTGATTATGATGTTGCATATACTTATCAAAAAAATACGGATGTTGTTGGTACGGGTGTGTTATATCCAATTAAATACAATTCGTTAGTGGGATGGATGGGGTGCCCTGGTTCTAATGCAAATACTATTTCTGGTATTAGTGGGGCTCATAATGCGGTAGTTAAATCTTTTGCATGGTATGGGTTAAATAGCTTTTCTAATTTCACCGGTGCTGGCAATAGTTCTCCTTTGCCAATTCAATTGTTACATTTCAACGCAGTAAAAAATCAGCAACAGGTTAATTGTAATTGGGCTACAGCTTCTGAGTTTAATAATGATTACTTTACTGTTGAACGTAGTATGGATGCCATTAATTTTATTCCAGTTGCTATGGTTGATGGCGCAGGTAATTCCAATGTTGTTTTAAACTATTCCTTTATTGATGTTAATCCGTTAAATGGAATTAATTATTATCGTTTGCGTCAAACAGACTTTGATGGCAAAACAACTTTGAGTGAAATACATTCAGTAAATATGAATATTGAAAACGATGTTGTATTAAGCAATGCTTACTTTTTATCAGACGAATTAATAATTGAATTTAATCAACCGGTTAATCCAACTTTATTAACTTTTTATGATGGTTTAGGTCGCGTTGTTTATACGCACGATTATAATCATAAAGAAATGATTTCTGATAAAGTCAACTTAAGTGGATTAGCTACCGGAAATTATTTTTTAAATTTGAAGGTGGGTGATAAAAATTTTTCAAAAATAATTTTTAAATAAGGATCTTTTTAAGCAGTTTTTATTACGTTAGTTGTTCGCTATAATTTTTGTGTTTTTTAGGTTTACAGACTAATTCAACTTTATTTATTCTTGGATATAAGATTAGGTTTATTTAACAAGTGATTCAAAAATAATAGCTACTGCTTCAGCACCTGGATCTGTTACACCAATTAAACTTTCTTTTCGTAAATAAGAAGATCGACCTGCATTTGCTTTTGTCATTCCTGTTGTTTTATTTGCACCTTCTCTTGCTGCCGCTGCTGCTTCATTCATTGAACTATTCTTTAATGCTTCTATAGCTGGATAAAGTGCATCTATCATTGTGCGAGATCCTAAACTTGCTCCACCATATTGCATTATCATTTTAATTCCGCTTTCAAGGGCATCCGCTATGTTTGCTCCGGCTAACATAGTGGTGCCTGCATTGGTTAGAAAAATGGATGATAGTACTCCACTTGAGCCTCCCATGCTATCCGCCAATACTTCACCAGCCACTAACAATAATTCAGCCTTATTGTTGAGTGGTAATTTATTTTGATTTAGTAATTTGAGTAATGCGTTGGCTCCTGCCGACAAGGTTGTTCCTGTATCTCCATCTCCAACTTTTTTATCTAATTCATTTAAATTACGTTCAGCTTGAATGATCGCTTCACATATTTTTTTTAATAGTAGGTGTACTTCAGTATTTTCACTTCCTTTATAAATGAGACGGTCTGTATTTTCATTTATTTCGAATATGCTAGGCTCTACTGGTACTGCTATTCCTGGCCATAAGTAAGGTTCAACAGGTGCTTTTAGTATAGTTTCAATTTCATCATTTAGTTTTATTATTGATAAACTAAAACCATACATGTTTAATGACGTCATAAATAGGGCAGGGCCAAGTACAAGTTTTATTTTATGCTTATAGTCTGATGTTAAAATTTCGTTTGTTATAATCGACATTTCTAGTGGCGTTACCGCTCCTAGGTTGTTAATGAGTAGAGCATATTCCGCTTCCGCCTCTGCTGATTTAAATAGTCTTGCTAAAACCATATCAACAGCTTCTTTCCCATAGTCAAATGAAATACTTTCAATGCCGGGTTCTCCGTGTATTCCAAGTCCTAATTCAGCTTTGCTATTTGTTGTTTCTATTTTATTCCCTGGTGTGGTGCATGTTGAACTAGCTATTCCTAGCGAATAACAATTTTGTGCTGCTGCTGTAGCTTTTAATTTTATTTCTTCTAATGTGGCTCCGGCTTCTGACCAATAACCTGCTATTTTATGAACGAATAATGTCCCTGCGATGCCTCTTGGTTGAGGTGCATCGGGAAGAGCAATATCGTCTGCAACAATTACCATCTCTACTTTTTTACCTAACTTCTTTGCACGCTCTGCCGCTAATCCGAAATTGAGTCTATCGCCAGTGTAGTTTGTTACAATCAATAAGCAGCCTGCTTCTTCTGTTACATGCATTATGCACGCCAACACCGCTTCAGTACTTGGAGATGCAAATACTTCTCCTGATACTGCAGCCGTTAACATTCCCTTACCTACAAATCCGATATGCGCTGGTTCATGTCCTGCGCCTCCGCCCGATATGATCGCTACTTTTGATTTATCTCGGTCTGTTCTAGCTACAAATTTTTTATGTGGAAATCCGTTCGCTCTAGCTATGTTTTTCGCGCCAGCCAATCGAAGTGTTCCATCTATGGCTTCGGTAACTACATTTTCTAATTGATTGAAGAAACGATTCAATTTATTTGGTTTTAAGGTTGCTATATGGTGATTGTTTTTTCGCGAAACGAATTCCTAATTGATTTAATTTAATCATGGAAAGTGATCTTGAATTTGCTTAGTAAGATACTACATTTTAAATACGTTTTAATTTTTCTCTTATGTAATGTCAAATTAGCAGTATAAATGTATTTGCTTTAAAAGTGAGCTGAGAGGTTAAAAATAGAAAACCTCGCTATTGCGGCCCTTCCTTTTATTCCTTTGGCCGAGAATTAGGTTTTCAGAGCCATATTTTCCCATAAAAAAACCCTGATTATCATTGATAATCAGGGTTTTAGCTTATTTCTTGTTAGAAATGATGCGGAGAGTTAGGGATTCGAACCCCAGGAAGCTTTAACACTTCAACAGTTTTCAAGACTGCCGCAATCGACCACTCTGCCAACTCTCCGGGGGCGAAATTAGTACATTTCTTCATTCACCAAAAACTTTTTTTAATATTAATCCTTCTGCCTTGAAAGTCAGGATCATAAACATCTTTTAATGCTTATTTAGCTGGGCTTTTATATTTATTTGCAATGATTGGGCTACCTGAAATGTCATTTATTGTTCGAACCGGTCTTTTTCGCTATCTATAATTAGTATTTTTATACTCCAAAATAACCCCACCATGAAGAAGTTATTATTGTTGTTACTTGCCTTGTTTTTTTTATCGTTATCGGTTTTACATGCCAAGAATCTACAAGCTAAATTCGCTTATTGCTCGTATTACACTCCTTTTAAAGGCCCATATATAGAGACCTATATGGAGGTTTCGGGTAAATCGGTGGCTTATAAAACGCTGCCATCGGGTATGTTTCAAGCTGCTATTGAAGTAACGCAATTGTTTCGTCAAGGTGATTCGATTCGTTATTTTAATAAATATAATTTACTGGGCCCCGAGTCGAAAGACACAATTACGTTCAATTTTACTGATCAACAACGTATGTCGTTGGCGAATGGTACCTACACCATGGAGGTGATAATTCGCGATAAAAATAATTCTAATGCAACGCCTTATACGATTACTGAATCCATTACACTTGATTATAACCCGAATAGCATAAGCATTTCCGATGTTGAGCTACTTACCTCATTTAAGCCATCTGAAGAAGTAAATAAAATTTCTAAAAATGGTTATGAATTAATTCCTTTAGTCGATAATTTCTTCGATCTGAATTCGAATAGTCTGAAGTTTTATGCTGAAATTTATAATACTTCTTCTGTTATTTTAAATGATGCTTTCTTGCTTTCGTATCATATCGAAACACTAGAAAAAAAGAGGATAATTGATGCCTTTACCCGCAATTCTCGACAGGCCGCTAAACCTGTAAATATGGTTCTTGCTGATCTCGATATTACCAATCTTCCTTCTGGCAACTATAATTTTGTGATTGAAGTGCGTAATCGTTATAATGAATTGCTCGCGGTGAAGGAGTCGTTTTTTCAAAGAAGTAAAGGCTTGCCTCCTGCACCTGTAGCGGGTTCAATATCATATACGAATATTGATGTGAAGAATACATTTGTGTCTGAATATACAGCTAAGGATACATTGGCCGAATATATACGTTGCTTAATTCCGATCAGTTCAGCAAATGAAAATACGTTTGCTGTTAATCAACTTGAGTTAGCAAATATTCAATTAATGCAACAGTTTTTCTATGATTTTTGGAGCCGACGTAATCCTTTGAATCCGTCCGAATCATGGTTAGCATATAAGGAAGAGGTAGGTAGAGTAAATGCCGAATATTCTGCAGGATCAAAGAAAGGATATCTCACTGAAAGAGGTCGTGTTTATCTCGCTTATGGTGCACCGAATCAAATTTCAAAGCAGTATGCTGAACCTTCTTCATATCCATATGAAATTTGGCAATATTATAAGCTAAAAGATCAAACCAATCGCAAGTTCGTTTTTTGGAGTCAGCAAATTGCTACAAATGATTTTGAGTTGCTTCATAGCGATGCAAAGGGCGAGATTTTTAATGCAAATTGGCAAGTTGAATTACGACGTCGTACTGAAAAAATGGATGATCTCGATAAAACAACGCCGAATAATAACTTCCAAAATCAGTCCAATCAATTGTTTCAAAATCCTCGTTAATAGTGGGCTTTTTATTCAATGATATAATCTAGTTTTGTAAGGTCTTCGGTATGTCGACCTTGTTTCATTATGAAAAATTTAAATACAGCAATTGTTATTCTTAACTGGAATGGTGAACATTTCCTACGTCAGTTTTTACCTGTTGTAATTGCCTGCAGTAAAGGTGTTGCTCGTATTGTGGTGGCCGATAATAATTCAACCGACGCATCGCTAACTGTGTTAAGCCAATTTTCAGAGGATGTTGACGTCATTAAACTCGATCGAAATTACGGATTTACTGGTGGCTATAATCGCGCTCTGAAACTTGTTGATGCATCGTATTATGTTTTGTTAAATTCGGATGTGGATGTAACTCCAGGTTGGATAGAACCTGTAATTAGTTATATGGAGAAATATTCTATTGTTGCGGCTTGTCAACCTAAAATTCGATCGTTTCATGACCGTCATCTCTTGGAACATGCCGGAGCTGCTGGTGGATTTATCGATTGGTTAGGATATCCTTTCTGTAGAGGAAGATTGTTCTTGTCGCTCGAAGAAGATGATAAACAGTATGATGCTCCATCTGAAATATTTTGGGCTACTGGCGCTTGTATGTTTGTTAGATCTTCGGTATTTCATGCTTGCGATGGTTTCGATGAAGATTTTTTCGCGCATATGGAGGAGATTGATTTGTGTTGGAGGATGCAAATGCAAGGGTATACAATTATGGCTATTCCTGAATCGGAAGTGTATCATGTTGGAGGCGGAACATTGCCGAAAACGAGTCCGCGAAAAACTTTTTATAATTTTCGAAATAATTTAATGATGATGCATAAGAATCTTCCAGGCTATCAAGCATGGTTGATAATTCCTTTTCGATTTATTTTAGATGGATTAGCAGGTGTGAAGTTTATGCTTGAAGGTGATATTAAAGATACATTCGCTGTTATTAAAGCTCATTTTTCGTTTTATGCATTGCTTCCTAAACGAATTAAATTACGTAAAGCAGTGCAAAAGAAAATGACGAATCAGATATTTAAGGGAGTGTATCATGGAAGTATTTTGATAGCCTATTATTTAAAGGGCGTTCGTAAATTTTCAATGTTGAAAAAAGAAAAGTTTAGTTAATCAATAATTACAATTTTATGAAAATAATTTGCGTCGGAAGAAATTACGCTGCTCATGCAAAAGAATTAAATAATGCGGTAGAAGAAGAACCAGTTATTTTTTTGAAGCCCGAAACGGCATTGATTCCAGGGAAGTTTCCTTTTTTTTATCCATCGTTTTCTAACGATGTTCAGTTTGAAGTAGAAATAGTAATTAAAATTAATCGTGTTGGTAAAAACATTGCCGAGAAATTTGCTTATCGTTATTATGATGAAGTATCGCTGGGTATTGATTTTACCGCCCGCGATTTGCAATCAAAATTAAAAGCTAAAGGATTGCCTTGGGAGCGAGCAAAAGCTTTTGATGGTTCAGCTCCTGTTGGTGATTTTATGGATTTAAAGGAAGCTGGAAGTATTAATGATTTGCATTTTACATTATTAGTAAATAACGAAGTTCGTCAAAAAGGTCATTCAGCTAATATGATTTTTTCTGTCGATAAAATTATAGCGTTTGTGTCTGGCTTCGTTACACTTAAAAAAGGCGACTTAATTTTCACAGGCACTCCCGAGGGCGTTGGACCTATTAAACCCGGCGATAAGTTAACGGCTTTGCTCGGAAACAATCAATTACTTTCGCTAGATGTTAAATAGTTTCTTCGTTTGCATCTAGTTGTAAATTGTCGTCCATATCTTCATTGTCAATATCGATAATTCCTGCATCTGTAATGTCTTTTCGCTTTACCCATTGATCTATCGAAATCAAAATGCTCGGCAGTAAAATCAAGTTTGTTAACATGGCTACCAATAGTGTGATTGATATTAATATTCCTAATGCCTTGGTGCCTCCGAAACTCGATGCTGCGAAAATGGAGAATCCGAAAAATAAAATTACAGCCGTATAAATCATACTAAGTCCTGTATCAAATATAGTGGCCGATATGGCTTCTCCAACATTTTTAAATCTTAATTTCAACTCCTGACGATATTTCGTAAGGAAGTAAATGGTTCCGTCGGATGAAATTCCAAATGCTATGCTGAAAATAAGAATCGTAGATGGTTTAAATCGAATTCCAAGATATCCCATAATTCCTGCGGTAATGGCAAGTGGAATTAAACATGGAATCTTTGATAAGATGATGATACGAAAAGAACGGAATAAGGCCATTCCTACCATCGTTATAAGTAATATTTCAATCAGTAAACTTTCTAGTAGGTTTTCTAATAAATAATCATTCCCTTTTAAGAACATTAAACTATGTCCGGTAAAGTGAACTTTGTAGTCTTCCTTTGGAAAGATAGAGTCTACTCGTGGTTGTAATTCGGCTAATAGCTTTTTGATTTTTGCCGAACCAATATCTGTCATTTGTAAACTAATGCGTGTGTATTGCTTGGAAGAATCAATAAAGCTGGCGAATTTACTATTACTACTAACGCTACGGCTATACGAAGAAAGTTCTTTTAATTCGCTTAATGGAGGTAAGATATAGTATTTCGATTCCCCGCCTTTATAAGCCTGATATGAAAATTTAACAGCTTCTGTAAGTGACAGGGCTTTACTTAATTCGGCATATTGTGCTAATTTATTTTGAAGTGATTTTATTTTATAAAGCGTGCGTGCATTGTTTTCGAAAACTCCGTTGGCTTGCTTTGTATCGATCACAATTTCGAAGGGCAAAACGCCATGAAAATTACTTTCGAAGAAATGAAGATCGGTATAAATCGGGTTATTCTCTGGTAAATCGTCAACTACAAATCCCGTGACATCAATTTTTGTCATTCCATACAACGAAAATAGTAAGAGCGTTCCTATAATTAAATATACTGATTTTCTGTAATTATGAACGATCAAATCAATTACGTTAAGCATTTTGTTAATGCGTTTCCCCTCTAAATGTCGCATATGCTTTTCGGTTGGGGCAGGTCGATAGGTGAGGATAATTGGAATTAATATTAATGTGATTAAATAAGTAATCATCACATTAAGGGCGGCTATTACGCCAAATTGAACTAAGAAGGAGCTGTTGGTGAAATAAAGCACTCCAAATCCGATGGCGGTTGTTATATTGGCGAGGAATAATGAAATTCCAATTGTGCTTATCGTACGCGATAGCGCCTTTATTTTATTCCCATGCTTAAAATATTCTCCTTGGTATTTATTAATCAAAAATATGCAATTCGGTACTCCAATAACTAAAATTAAAGGTGGAATAAGTCCAGTTAGAATCGTTATTTTATAATGGAATAATTCAATCGTTCCCATGCTCCATATTACTCCAATTGCTACAACAAGCAATGAAAACAATACAGTACTAATTGAACGGAAGAAAGCCCATAAAATAGCGGCGGTAATTAATAAAGCCAATAGCAGGAATAACTTCATTTCTCCCGATACTTTCTTCATTACTGCCGTTCTTATATAAGGCATTCCCGAATACTTTAACGTAGTATGATTCGTTGCTTCGAAACGGTTGCAAAGGCCCTTTATTTCATCTACTATGGCAATTCGTCTTTTAGAATCAAGATCTTTTTTCTTGAATGTAATAGCTAGTAAGTGCGCTCCTGTTTCTTTATTGAATAGGAGATTATTGTAGAATGGTAAATTAAAAATAACTTCTTTTATACTATCTACTTCAGATTGCGATTGCGGCTCTCGCTTAATTACTGGTTGTAAATCGAATTTTGTTAAACTATCGTTCCGTTTCAGATTATATACTTGAGTAATGCCTAGTACATTCTGTATTCCGCTTATTTTTTGAATGGAGTTGCTGAGGCGATACCAATCTCTGAATTTTTCAAACTTAAATAAATTTTGATCTTGAATTCCGATCACCATCACGTTGCCATCTTCACCAAAAATCTTAGTGAATTGTTCGTACTCAATGTAAGCTGGATCGTTAGTAGGTAGTACCTTGGCAAATTCATACGATAATTGAATTTGCGTAGCTTTGTATCCCATGAAAATGGTCAACAACAGCAAACTAATAATAAGGGATAGTTTATTTCTAAGTATTATTCTCGCGATTCGGTTCCACATAAGAAAGTAGGAGTAATGAATTAGTAAAATGGATGTACTTTAAGTAAATCCTGTTTTACTTCTTGATTTTAGCTTTAAATTAGCTGTTATATTAATCTCTTGTTGATGAGTATTTAGTTGGTCATAGGATAACTATTTCATTTTTACTGATGTATTTTTGCTTATAGAAGGGTGCTCTTAGCGGTATTACTAGGACGTCATTTTTTATTCAAAGATGCCTTTTATAGTGTATTCTACTGTTATTTAGATGTTTGAGTGAATTAGTTTGTTGTAATTGCGACTTCGTTTATCGTTCTATGTGGCTAGTAAATTCTTGTTGTTGACGTGAAATCAACATTCCGAATACAAAAAAAGTACATTTTTTCGTTTTATTTTGTAACAGTGAATAAACCTAATTTGAGTGATTGCGACAAAGATATTGTTTCCATTAATGTGAGTGAACTACTTCATTAAGACCTTTCGATTTTAATAATTAAATAATTGTAATTCAGTAAGATATACGATGAGTTGCGTTTGAAGAATTATTTCATACTGCTTCTTGTTTTTTTGTAAACCTTTTCACCTTTTTTTTGTTATTTTGAATTATGAGCTTGGAGCACGTTATTTTAGTGGATGAATATGATACTGAATTGGGTACCATGGAGAAAATGGAAGCTCATTTAAAGGGCGAGCTTCATCGTGCTTTTTCGGTAATTATTATGAATGGAAAAGGGGAGATGCTTCTTCAGCAAAGGGCATTACATAAATATCATTCGGGCGGCCTTTGGACAAATGCTTGTTGTAGTCATCCTCGACCTGGAGAATCTATAATTACGGCTGCTAATCGTCGTTTACAAGAGGAAATGGGATTGAAAACAGTTTTGCAAATAAAATCTCATTTTATTTACAAAGCCTCTTTCGAAAATGGTTTAACAGAGCATGAACTCGATTATGTTTTAGTAGGAAATTCTGATCTTGAACCTTTAATTAATCCCGATGAGGTAAATGACTTTAAATGGATTGCTATCGATACATTAAAAATGTCGATTGTTAGTTATCCAGAGTTATATACCGTTTGGTTTCGCGAATTATTTCATCGGAATTTGCTTTAATTCAATTTCTACTATTTGGCTAGTAAACTAGGGGATATCATCTAGGCTGTTTTTTGTAAGGTTTTCGTGTTTTTAGCATGTTTTTTAAACTGTAATTATTTGATTTTTTAGGGGCTTCTTATACTCCTTTAGCGTTTCTGTTCATTTTTTATGTTTTTTCTTACATACATATTACATATTTAATTTATGTCGATTGTCAATATTTTACTCATTTTTAGAGGTAAAATGCATTTTATATGCTGATTCAAATAGCACAAACCTTACATCACTGATGAAGGTGCAACAATTGAAAACTTATAGGTATTAAAGGAGTGTAGATTTGTTTTAACCATAAAAGTATTCGCTTGAAATTGCTCGAACTTTTATAGCCCAAAAACGAAAAACATGATGTTATGAGCCGAAATACACATCGTTGGTACATCTTCCTTCTCTTCGCATTCTTGATGACTTCTGGTTATCAGGCAAATGCAAGTCATGCAATGGGAGCTGACCTTACCTATGAAAGCCTGGGTGGAAATACTTACAAAGTGCGATTCTCTTTTTATCGCGATTGCGTTGGAATTCCAGCACCAGCAAACGTTTACATCAGCATTCGTTCAGTTAGTTGTAACCGAAATTTGGGAGTTACTGCTAATCCAATTCCCGGAACTGGCCAACAGGTTACTTACCTATGTCCTACTGCAACGTCAACCTGTAATGGGGGAACGTTTACGGGTATTCAAGAATGGGTGTACGAGGGAATTGTAACCCTTCCTATGCAGTGTACCGACTGGCAGTTTTCTTATTCGCTTTGCTGTCGTAATGCGGCCATCACTACCATAAGTAATCCAGGTTCGAACACGTTTTATGTTTATGCATCTTTAAATAACGTGGCATCAACTAATAACAGTTCTCCTGTATTCTCTAATAAGCCTGTTCCTTTTGCGTGTTTAGGTCAGCAACTTTGTTTTAATCATGGTGCTGTTGATGTGGATGGAGATTCTTTAGTTTATTCGTTAGTAAATCCAAAACAAACCGCAACTAGCAATGTAGCTTATATTGCTCCTTATAATGCTATTAATCCTTTAAATTCTAGTCCAGCTTTACAGTTTAATACTGCAACTGGCGATATATGCTTTACGCCTCAACAATTACAGGTTACAGTAATGGCTGTATTAGTGAAAGAATATCGTAATGGTGTACTTATTGGTTCGGTTGTTCGTGATATTCAAGTTACGGTTTTAAATTGCAATAATAGCTTGCCTTCATTAACAGGAATTAATGGAACAAACGATTTTGATGTTACTGTTTGTGCTAATGATCCATTATGTTTTAATGTATTCTCAAATGATCCAGATGCTGGCCAACAGCTATCGGTTTTCTATAACAACGCAATTCCTGCAGCTACTTTTAATGCTTCTGGTACACCGCATCCAACTGGAACTTTCTGCTGGACACCTACGCAGGCCGACATTAGTAATAATCCGTATTGCTTTACCTTAAGGGTTGGTGATGACGCTTGTCCGTATATTGGATCTCAAACCTATTCGTATTGTATTACTGTAGCAGGAATTAAAGTAGATCTTGGTCCTGATCAATTTATAGCTTGTAGCGATATTGCTACTGTTACCGCTAGTGTATCAGGAGGAAATGCTCCTTATACTTATTTATGGAGCAATGGATTTACAGGTCCAACGCAAACAGTTCCCGTAGGTACTTATGTAGTAACCGTATCCGATGGTACGTGTACTAGTACCGATACTGTTCAAATAATAAGTGCCTTCGAACCTACAGCTGACTTTATTTGGTCGGGAGCTTGCTTACATTCAACAGTAGCTTTTACGGATCAAAGTATTTTATCAGGTTCAATTCAAAATTGGTCATGGAATTTTGGTGATGGATCAAGTTCTTCTCAACAAAATCCTGTTCATTCCTATGCTTCAGCAGGTGCATTTAATGTTTCATTAGTTGTTCAAAATATTTATGGATGTATCGATACTATTATTCAACCGGTAACAATTTTGCCTTTGCCTATTCCAGCATTTACAGTTGATACGGCATGTGTAGGTTCTGGAATAAATTTTATAAATACAAGTACTCCGCAAGGATCTGGATATACATGGATTTTTAGCAATGGAACTACATCATCGTCGTTAAATCCAGTATTAGTAGTGGGAGCTAGCGGAACATATTCAGCAACGTTAATTGTTGAAGATACATTAGGTTGCTCTGATACATTAAATAAATCGTTTGTTGTGCATGCTCAACCGGTGGCTGCTTTTAGTCATTCTGGTACCAATTGTTTAAATGGCGGAATACTATTTACTGACAATTCAACAGGTAATCCTGTTTCTTGGAGCTGGAATTTTGGAGATGGTGGTTTATCTACTTCTCAAAACCCAACTCATTCTTTTGCATCAAGTGGTACTTATAACGTTTCGTTAGTAGTTGGTAATGCTTTTGGTTGTACAGATACTATTATACAACCAGTCTTCATTAATCCTCCTCCATTTATTAATGCTAGTGCAAATGTGGCAGTGTGCTTAGGAAGTTCAGTAAACTTATCGGCAACTGGTGGAATTTCTTATGTATGGAATCCAGGATCATCAAATGGTAATCCTGTTTCTGTTTCGCCTTCATCAACCACAACGTATATTGTTATTGGTACCGATGCGAATGGCTGCACTGGAACAGATTCGGTAACAGTAACAGTTCATAGTTTACCTGTTGCTACAATTACACCTAATCAAACAATCTGTTCGGGTCAAAGTGTATCTTTTACCGCCGGTGGTGGTGTTTCATATTATTGGAATCCTTCAGGAAGTACCACTTCTTCTATTACTGTTACGCCGAATTCTTCTACAACCTATGCGGTTGATGTAGTTGATGGAAATGGATGCCAGGCAACTGCATTCGTCAATGTAACTGTTCATGCTAATCCGGTTATTTCGCTACAACCTGCGGTCTTTATTTGTTCAGGGGTAAGCGCAACGTTAAATCCTGGAACAGGTGTTTCATGGATATGGAGTACAGGAGATACTACGCAAACAATTTCTGTTGGAACACAAGGAAGTTATTCTGTTACTGTAACCAATCAATATGGCTGTACAGCAAATGCTACTACTCAAGTAACAGTTGGAGGACAAGTGGTAAGCAATAATAATGCAATATCAATTTGTCAAGGACAAATAGCAACTTTAAATGCTGGGTATGCAGGAAGTACTTATCAATGGAGTAATGGTTCAACTGCTCAAACAATTTCAGCTATAAATTCAGGTGTATATACGGTTACAATTACAGATGCAAGCGGATGCAGTGGAACTGTAATGCACACAGTAAATGTACATCCCTTGCCGGTGCCTAATTTTACTCCTTATGATGTATGTATTAATACGGCCGTTCAATTTACCGACATATCAAATGTTAATGGTGATTCTATTGCATCATGGTCATGGAATCTAGGAGATGGAAATGTTTCATATCAACAAAATCCATTACATAATTACCTTACTTCTGGTGTGTTCCCAATAGCTTTAACAATTACTACTAGCGCTGGATGTGTAGCCTCTTTAAGTGATACGGTAAATGTTTATCCATTGCCTCAATCTTCGTTTTCGTTTGTAAATGGATGCGAAGGAAATGCAATATCATTCCACGATAATTCTACAACTGGAATGGGTAATATTAATTATTGGTCATGGAGTTTTGGCGATGGTTCATATTCTTCATCTCAACATCCTAGTCATTTATACGCTGCCCCCGGAACTTATAATGTACTCTTAACTGTTGGTACTGCTGGTGGCTGCTTAGATTCAATCCATAAACAAGTAATCGTATTCCCAAGTCCATTGTTGGCTTTCACAACATCAACGCCTTCGAATTGTGCAGGGGCTTTGGTTTCATTTAATAATTTAAGTACTACAACAAACGGTGCAATTAATAGTTGGAATTGGAATTTCGGTAACGGAATAACTTCTGCCGCAGCAAATCCTTCGTCTATCTATTATAATGCAGGAAATTATGCTATATCATTAATTGCAACAACATCACATGGTTGTACGGATACAGTAATACAGTCAATTGTAATGAATCCGTTGCCAATTGTTGATGCAGGATTAAATGCTAGTTTATGTAAAGGCTCTAGTATTACCTTAACGGCTACGGGTGGTTCATCTTATGTATGGTCGCCAGGTGGAAATACATCTTCAACTATAACTGTAGCACCTATATTAAATACTACTTATTTCGTAGTTGCTACCAACTCTTTTGGTTGTACTGCTCGCGATTCAGTTCGTATCACATTATTAAATTTACCTATACCGAATGCAGGCGCCGATAAAAGTGTTTGCGCTGGAGGGTCAGTTAATCTTAATGCAACTGGTGGTGGAACGTATTCATGGTCACCGGGAAATTTAACAGGAGCGAATGTTTCGGTTACACCTAATTCTACAACTAATTATTTCGTTACTGTTACTTCGATTAATGGATGTCGTGCAACCGATACAGTTAATGTACTAGTAAATCCTTTGCCAACAGCTAGTGCAGGACCTGATCAGGTTATTTGTGAAGGAACAACTACATTATTAATCGCATCTGGTGGAGCTACTTATTTGTGGCAACATAATGGAGCTACTTCGGCTGCTGTATATGTAAATCCTGCTATTAATACTTCTTATATTGTAACGGTAACTTCTGCTGCAGGATGCTCTAAAAAAGATACAATGAACGTGTCATTGAATCCAACACCTGTTGTGAATTTGAATAACGCATTCTTTTGTACAGGTTATAGCACTGTTTTAGATGCAGGAAACCCAGGCATGTCTTACGAATGGATTCCTACTACAGAAACCACGCAATCAATTGTGGCTTCAACTCCTGGTATTTATCAAGTTGTTGTTACCAATAGTTATGGTTGCCAAGGTACAGGAGCATCAACAGTAATTGAAGGGGGAAATGGTTTAGTATCGAATCCGATTAATGTAATGGCTTGTCAAGGAACAATTACCGTACTTGATGCTGCAAATATTGGATCTACTTATTTATGGAGTACGGGAGCAACATCTCAAACAATTAATGTTATAAATACAGGTTCCTATTCTGTTACTGTAACCGATATAGGTGGATGTTCGGCTACATTTACAAACAATGTAATAGTGAACCCATTGCCTGTTGTGAATTTCGTGAATTCTCCTTCTTGTTTAGGTAATCCTACAACGTTGGTCGATCAAACGTCACTTGCTTCAGGAAACATTCTTTCTTGGAATTGGACATTGCCAAATGGAGGTATTTCGAATACGCAAAATCCAAATTATATATTTCCAAATGCAGGAACATTTCCTGTTACTTTAGTGGTAACTTCTGGCTTAGGTTGTGTTGATTCAATATCAAAAAATGTTACAATAAGTCCTTTGCCAATTGCTAGTTTTAATGCTACTACTGTTTGTTTGGGTGCAACTACATTGTTTGCTGATAATTCAACTATTTCTTCAGGTCTTATAAATATTTGGAATTGGAATTTTGGTGATGGTCATGTAGCTAACGGAAATCCAGCTTCACATACGTACTCAACTCCTGGCAATTACGTGGCAACCTTAGTTGTTGCTAGTGCAATAGGTTGTGTTGATACTGTAATAGCTTCTGTAAATGTTAATCCGATGCCGTTAGCAAGATTTAATGCGCCAGAAGTTTGTGATGGAGATTCTATGAGTTTTTATAATACTACAGTAATTAATAATGGTAGTATTAGTGATATTGCATGGACTTTTGGCGATGGTGCAACTTCAACTGATGTTAATCCGAAACATAAGTATTTATATCCAGGTCAATATATCGTAACACTCACAGTTGGTTCTGATCAATCATGTCAAAACACGTTTACTGATACTGTCACCGTAAATAATCGTCCGGTGGCTGCCATATTAAGTGCTTCAACATGTAATGGAACTGCTGCTAATTTTATTGATAATTCAACAATTGGTAATGGTTCAATTACGAATTGGTATTGGAGTTTTGGCGACGGAACTGGTAGTAATTCGCAACATTCATCACACGTTTATAGTAATTCTGGCGTGTATGCAATTAGTTTAGTGGCAACAAGCGATAAAGGATGTTCCGATACTTCATTTGCATCGTCTAGCATTATGAATTTGCCTGTAGCAGCTTTTGCAATAAGTTCAAGTTGTTTTGGAAATGCAATGAATTTTAATGATGCTTCAACAATTGCATCAGGATCTATTTCAATGTGGCATTGGGATTTTGGCGACGGTGCCGTATCTTCAAGTGCAAATCCAACGCATACGTATGCTGCTATCGGCACGTATCCTGTAACTCTCGTGGTTACAAGTAATTCAGGTTGTTCCGATACAATTACTCAAAGTATAAATGTATATCCTGTTCCAGTTGCAAATTTTGCGGCTTCTAATGTTTGTTTAAATAATCAAACAGAATTTTACGATCAATCTCAAATAGTAGGAGGAAGCGCATTCACATTTTTGTGGACGTTAGGTGACGGTAGTATAGCAACTTCAGGAACTCCTGTTCATACTTATGCAGCAGCAGGAAGTTATAATGTTACATTAGTGGTTTCTACTCCTTTCGGTTGCTTAAATACTGTTACAAAACCTGTAGCGGTATATGATTTGCCTATTGCTAGTTTTGTTTCAGGAGATGTTTGTTTAAATAGTACTTCTTTATTTATGGATGCTTCATCAATTGGCGGTGGTACAATTACAGGATGGCAATGGACACTTGGAGATGGTAATACTTCTTCAGCACAAAATCCATCTCATTTCTACGGCACTCCGGGAACATATCCAGTTACAATAGAAGTAACTTCAAACTTCGGATGTAAAGTGACAGCATTGGATTCTGTGCAGATTTTTGCGCCTCCAACTCCTATGCCTACTTCAGGAACTGATTGCGTAAATAATAGTATTTCGTTTGCGGATACTGCATCTGGTCCAGAAAATATTATTGTTACATATGATTGGGATTTTGGTGGCGGGAATGCAAGTGCATTGGCGAATCCATCTTTTGTATTTACAACTTCGGGTACACATACCGTTAGTTTAACTACTACTAATGCAAGTGGATGTAGTGCAACTAGAACAGTTGTTGTTGCAGTTAGTCCTTTGCCAGTAGCTGGTTTCCTTCCTTCCGATCCTTGTGCTAATAGTGCAACCATCTTTACCAATACTTCTACAATTTCATCAGGATCTATTTCTGGTTATCAATGGGATTTTGGAGATGGAAGTGGAATTTCTACTATAACTAATCCTTCCTATGCTTACAGCCAGGCCGGTACTTATAACGTAACCTTGGTAGCTTACAGTGCTGCAGGATGTGCCGATACAATTGTGCATACAGTAATTGTTCATCCTTTGCCAACTGCTAATTTCTTGCAAGTATCTGCTGCTGGATGTGGTCCATTAGTTGTTCAGTTTACTGATTCTTCGTTTATCACTACAGGAAATGTAACGGCTTGGTTTTGGGATTTTGGTGATGGAACATCTTCTGTTGTTCAGAATCCTTCTCATACTTATCTAACTAGCGGAACGTATTCTGTAACACTAACTGTGACAAGTGATTTCGGTTGTCAAAATTCTACTACCTTGTCAAATGTTGTAACTGTGTATCCAGGGCCTACAGCAGAGTTTCAACCTGATCCTTCAACACAATCAATATTACATCCTGAATTTAATTTCATCAATCAATCAACAGGAGCATTAATTTACCATTGGACATTTGGCGACGGAGGAAGTTCAATTCAGTTTGAACCTAATCATGTGTATGCCGATACAGGAAATTACATGGTAACTTTATGGGTGGTAAATTCATATGGATGTAAAGACACCGTTAAACATCCTGTACGTGTTGAACCTGAATTTCATTGGTGGATTCCAAATGCTTTCTCACCTAATGAAGATGGTGTTAACGATGGATTTAATGTAACAGGAATAAGTATTGTAGATGTTAAATTATCAATCTTCAATCGCTGGGGTGACCAAATCTTTTATAGTGAAGGAAGAAATAATCGTGATTGGGATGGAAGTGTTGTAGGTATGCCTAATAAAGCACAAGAAGGTGTTTACGTATATCAAGTAATCGTAAAAGATGTTTGGGGTTATTCTCACGAAAAGGTAGGACAAGTATATCTTGTGAGATAAAAAATATTGATTCTAAAAAAGCAAAGGCTACCTAATTAGTAGCCTTTGCTTTTTTAGTGATTTAATTATCGAAGATCAACAATTTCAACTGTTGGATATTTCGCTTTGTTGAATGTAAACATATCGTCAGTTACTTTTGCATTAGGCGAAAACTTTACGATGCTATAGGTATAAATAGAACCGCTTTTATCGAATACCTTTGCTTCATTTACATACTTCTCTTTTTTGTCGATCGTAAGTTGAATTTTAAAATAATTCTTTTTAGAATCTTCTGGAGTTAATTCAATTAGCTGAACATCTTTTCCTCCAACCTTGTTGTAGGATAGGAATTTCGATTTGAATCCCTTTTCATACATGGTAAATATATTCGTAGGTGTTATTGCATCAGCCGAAGTTTTGTTTTCACTCACTTGAACTTCGTTTGATTCTTTCAAATACGTCCATGTTGTTTTGCCATCGCACATTACAGTTTGGTCACTCATAAATAAATTAAAAGCCGCTCCACGAATGGTAACTGACCCAGATTGGGAAGATGTTTTTTTTGACTTTTGATCGAGTATTCCTAATTTAAAACTTGCTGTTAAGGTCTTATAGGACTTGTATTTAGTACTAACACCTTTGAGGATTTCTTGTGATTTAGGGTCGTTTTGCGCTGATAACTGATTGGTTATCATTATTAGAGCAATTAAAACGCTGAATAATCTGGTCATGAATGTAGGTAATAAGAATGGCAAATATAATGTTTGGTTGAATTACCTCCCTTGGTTAGATTTGATGTTTTTTAATAATTGATCCAAACTCATAATGTCCTTGCACCTTACTTCACGTGCTTTACTACCTTCAAATGGTCCAATGATACCAGCGGCTTCTAATTGATCTACTAATCTTCCTGCACGGTTATAGCCTAATTTCAAACGACGTTGAAGTAATGAAGCAGAACCTTGTTGAAACTGTACAACCATATGAGCGGCCTCGTTAAACAATGGATCTAAGTCGTCGGAGCCCATATCTCTACTACCTCCCGATTCTTCTCCTTCACTTACATATTCTGGAAGTTGATACGCATTTGAATAACCACGTTGATTACCGATAAAATTGGTAATTGCATCCACTTCAGGAGTGTCAACGAAGGCGCATTGTACACGAATTAGATCGGAGCCATTACTCAATAACATGTCGCCTCGTCCTATTAATTGATCGGCACCACCTGTATCGAGAATCGTTCTTGAATCGATTTTAGAAGAAACTTTAAATGCTAAACGCGCAGGAAAGTTTGCTTTAATAGTGCCCGTAATAATATTTACGGATGGTCGTTGTGTAGCGATGATTAAGTGAATGCCAATGGCACGCGCAAGCTGTGCTAATCGCGCAATTGGAGTTTCGATTTCTTTGCCAGCGGTCATAATTAAATCTGCAAACTCATCTACTACCAATACGATATAAGGCAAGAAACGATGTCCGTTATTCGGATTTAATTTTCTTGAAATAAATTTCGCATTGTACTCACGAATATTTCTAACCTGTGCATCTTTCAATAACTCGTATCGATTATCCATTTCAATACAAAGAGAGTTAACAGTGTTCACTACCTTCTTGGTGTCGGTAATAATTGCATCACCATCGCCAGGAAGTTTGGCAAGAAAATGTCGCTCAATTGTTTTAAATAAAGTCAACTCTACTTTCTTCGGATCCACTAATACGAATTTTACTTGTGCCGGATGCTTTTTATAAAGTAATGAAACAAGAATTGCATTTAATCCTACCGACTTACCTTGACCTGTAGCTCCGGCCATTAATAAGTGAGGCATTTTAGCAAGATCGGCAATAAAAATCTCATTCGAAATAGTCTTTCCTAATGCAATTGGTAATTCGTAATCTGTGTTCTGGAATTTCTCGGAAGCCATTACAGAACGCATGCTAACTACATCCGGATTTTGGTTCGGCACTTCAATACCGATAGTTCCTTTTCCTGGTATAGGAGCAATAATACGAATACCCAATGCGGCAAGACTTAAAGCAATATCATCTTCTAAGTTTTTGATTTTCGAAATACGTATTCCTGCTTTCGGAACGATTTCAAATAATGTTACCGTTGGACCTACCGTTGCTTTTATTTTTTCAATTTCAATATCGTAATGTCCTAATGTTTCAATAATTCTTTTCTTGTTTGCTTCAAGTTCTGCCATTAACTCATCGCGACTCATTTGAGAGCGATTCGATGTATAGTTCTCGAGTAAATCAAGAGTTGGGTATTGGTAGCTGCTTAAGTCGAGTGTTGGATCGTATTCGCCAAGTAGTTCAACCAAACTTGCTTCTTCATCAGAAACTACTTCGCCTGTCATTACAGCATGCTCGGTAACTTGAGGAGCAACTTCTAAAGCTAACGGATTGAGATGCGATTTAAGGTCGAGTTCTAATTCATTTGTTGGTAATTCGATAGGAGCGGTAACAATCTCCGCATTTGGAAATAATCCTTGAATGTCATCTTCTTCCATCAATACAGAATAAGGGGGAATAACAGGAATTATTTCTTCCTCTTCTTCCTCTTCAATATCTTTTTTCAAACGATTGCCAATAGGTTCAGCGTTTATTAGTGAATCAATATTATCATCCATTATTGGTTTAGGCTCACGCTTCGGTAAACGGAAAGCGAAATTGAAAACAGCTACAGTAAATGCTAACCCTATAAAAGCAAGTAGAAATCCTGTGCCTGCAGTGCCGATTGATAAATTTAACCAAGTATTGATTTGATATCCAAGACCACCACCCATGTACAACATCACTTCATGATTGCTAAAAATGAATGACATTGAAGCAGGTAAATATAGTAATGTAAATAAGCAATAGCGAATCGTTTTTTTATACGGAAGTACATCTTCATTAAAAAGAATTCGGAAACCAGGAAGAAATATTAATAAAACAAAACAATAAGAAGATATGCCAAACCAAGTATGCATAAATTGATGCGAAGAAATTGCACCGAATTTTCCTAGCCAATTATCTACATGTTTATCCGAATAACGTAATAGGTCGAACCATGAACCTGTTACTAAGCTTTGGTCGCTTTTCCAAGTAAAGAAATAGGAAGTAAATGCAATCAATAAAAATACAGAAAGCAATATGAAAAACAATCCCGTTATTTTACGGGTGCGTTCATCATGTATTAAATGAATAATGCCTTTTGATTGGTCATTAGGTTTAGCATTTTTCTCTATTTTTCCTGATTTATCCCTACGCTGACGAATCTTTTTTTCCAGCTTCGGTTCTTCTTCAACAATTTCTTCTGCTTCAACCTCTATTGGTTTCGGCTTTAATACATTTCCTTTCCCTGCCATTTTTCAAATTAGCTTTAAGAGGTAAAATTACCAAGCGATTGCTTGTCAATATGGGCTATCCACATTGTATAATCAACATGTTTGTGTGTAAAACTAAATTTATTTTTTGCGACTATAATAGCGACCTTTGCATGTAAATAACTTAAAAATTGATGTATTTTTACCTTATAATGTTTCCATAACGTAGATTTCGTCAGTTTATGGCCTTCATTCCTTATTTTTGCACTGCAAATTATGATTCAATCTCTTACTGAAGATAAATTATTGGCTGCCTTTCCTTCCTTTGATAAGGAGTTGGCCGATTTGATCACGGAGCATGGTTCTTTTAAATCATATGTTGCCCATGATTTAATAATGCGTCCAGGGCAGTTTATACGTTCAACTATACTTGTTTTAAAAGGGCGGATTAAAGTAAGTAAACAAGGTGAAGAAGGCGATGAATTGTTTATGTATTATCTTGAACCTGGGAATGCTTGTGCATTATCTATGATCTGCGCCTCGAAGCAAGAAAAAAGTGAATTACTTGCTAAGGTGATGGAAGATACTGAAGTAATTATGATTCCTGTAGCATTGATGGATGAATTAATGGCCAAATATAAATCGTGGTATTATTTTGTTCTAGAAACCTATCGTCAACGTTTTGAAGAACTACTTATGCTAATCGATCATACCGTTTTTAGAAGTATGGATGAGCGGTTATTGTTTTATCTTAGAAAGCAACAAGAGTCGATGAAGTCGAATGAGTTGAATTTCACCCACGAACAAATGGCTGAGGACTTAGGATCCTCTAGAGTAGTTATTTCTCGATTGTTAAAACAAATGGAGAAAGACGGTAAAGTACATTTGTTTAGAAGTCATTTAGAATTAATTAATATTTAATTTATATAAAGATCGTTAAGAACGAATATGAAGTTAGAGCAGATTTATACGGGTTGTTTAGCTCAGGGAGCTTATTATATTGAATCAGATGGTGAAGCTGCGGTGATTGACCCATTGCGTGAGACGCATCCTTATATTGATCGCGCGGCAAAAGGAAATGCTAAAATCAAGTATGTATTCGAAACACACTTTCATGCCGATTTCGTTTCTGGTCATGTAGACTTGGCAAATGAATCGGGTGCCGATATTGTTTTCGGTCCAAATGCAGTTCCAGTTTTTAAAGCTATTATTGCTACAGATGGCGAGGTCTTTAAAATTGGGAAATTAACAATACAGGTTTTACATACTCCCGGCCATACCATGGAGTCGTCTTGTTTTCTTTTAACAGATGAAAATGGAAATATGAATTCTATTTTCACTGGTGATACATTGTTTATTGGTGATGTAGGTCGTCCGGATCTTGCTCAGAAAAGTAATGTAACAATACAGGATCTAGCAGGTTTTCTTTATGATTCTTTGCGATCAAAAATTATGATCTTACCCGATGATTTAATCGTTTATCCGGCGCATGGTGCTGGTTCTGCCTGCGGGAAAAATATGAGCAAAGAAACGTATGATACTTTAGGACATCAAAAGGCTGTGAATTATGCGTTACGATTGGATATGACAAAGGAGGATTTTGTTACTGAAGTTACAGATGGATTGCTTCCGCCTCCTGCTTATTTTCCATTAAATGTAATGATGAATAAAAAGGGTTCTGATAATATTTCTGATGTTATGAAACGTGGTACCCAAGCTTTGAGTGCTGATGCTTTTGAAATAGCGGCGAATGAAACCGGTGCACTTTTGTTGGATACGCGCGCGCCTCAAACGTTTGCGAAAGGGTTTATTCCTAATTCTATTAATATAGGTATTGATGGTGCTTTTGCTCCTTGGGTAGGTGCTTTGATTCCTGATATAAAACAACAGTTGTTAATTATTGCGGATGAAGGACGTGAAGAAGAAGTGGTGACTCGACTTGCGCGTGTGGGTTATGATCACGCAATTGGATTTCTTTCTGGTGGTTTTAATGCTTGGAAAATTGCAGATAAGGAAATGGATGCTATTGTTTCTATTACGGCAGATGAGTTGTCTGTTGAAGTTAAAAGAGATAGTGATTTTTTAGTGATTGATGTTAGAAAGCCTGGTGAATATAGCGGTGAACATATTGCCGATGTAGATAATTTTCCTCTCGATTTTATTAATGAGAATATGTCTACGGTTCCTAAAGATCGTCCTGTATTTGTGCACTGTGCAGGCGGTTATCGTTCTATGATTTATACTTCTATTTTAAGAGCAAGAGGGTATACCAACTTGATTGATGTAAAAGGTGGCTATAAAACGATAAAAGACTCAGGAAAATTTGAATTAACAGATTTCGTTTGTAGCAGCAAAAAATAAATTTATGAATTTTATTATGCAGCCTTGGACATGGTATTTGTCGGGGACCGTTATTGCTTTTGTGATGTTTTTAATGCTTTACTTCGGTAAAGTTTTTGGTGTTTCCTCTTTTTTTAGAAATATTTGTGCGGCTTGTGGCGCTGGTAAGCGAATTAAATATTTCGACTTTGATTGGAAATCTCAAATGTGGAATGCTTGGTTTTTAGTGGGTGCAATCATTGGTGGATTTATTTCTGCTCATTACTTAACAAATGGTGATCCTATTTTAATTAGCAAAGCTACTATTGTTGATCTTAAAGCTTTAGGATTGTCTTCTCCTGTTAGTATGCAACCGGATGAATTATTTGGTGTTCACGTGTTGTCAACTTTTAAAGGTTGGATGGTTTTGTTAGGAGGAGGATTGTTAATTGGTTTCGGAACTCGTTATGCAAATGGATGCACCTCTGGACATGCTATTAGCGGACTATCGAATTTACAATTACCGTCATTAATTGCTGTTATAGGATTCTTTATTGGCGGATTAATAATGACTCATTTCTTATTGCCTTATTTATTGCCTTAACATGAAAGCACTTAAATTTATTTTAATAGGTATAGTATTTGGCATCGTTATGTCGAAGTCGGAAGCTATTTCTTGGTATCGCATTCAAGAAATGTTCAGATTTCAATCGTTTCATATGTACGGAATTATCGGAACGGCGGTGTTGCTGGGGATTATTATTGTTCAATTAATAAAGCGGTTTGACCTCAAAGATTTTAAAGGGAATTCAATTGTAATTGCCCCAAAAGAAAAAGGATTTGTTAGAGCTCTTGCCGGTGGAACTTTGTTTGGATTGGGTTGGGCACTTACGGGTGCTTGTCCAGGTCCATTATTCGTAAATCTTGGATACGGTTTTTTAACTTTTGCTGTTGTTATCATTGGCGCCATTGCTGGAGCATGGTTGTACGGCTATTTTCAAGATAAATTGCCTCACTAGATTTCGTTTTTTTTAAATAAAAAAAGCTCTTCAATAATTTGAAGAGCTCTAATTGTTTTCAGTAGTATTAACTATTTCAATTCTTAATTGCCGTTATAGTTCATTTTTAAAGGATGATTATATGCCGATTATAAAAGTTTAATGTGAATAGCTGTCTGAAAATTATTTAAAAATTAATGATCGTGCATTCCTTCTTGATGCGCATGCCCATGATTTAATTCTTCTGATGATGCTTCGCGTACTTCTACTACTTCGCCAACAAAGTGAAGATTATGTCCAGCTAATGGGTGGTTAAAGTCAAGCATCACAGTTTCTTCTTCAATAGAAACAATCTTGGCTGCTAACTGATTTCCGTCGCTGTCAAGTAATGGTACAACATTTCCAATACGTAGGATTTCAGTATCCATTTCCCCATCTATTTTAAACATGTCCATTCCAACTCTTACAAAAGCTTCGTCATCTATCACTCCATATGCATTATCTGCATCAATGCTGAATTCGAATTTATTTCCTACTTCCATTCCGTTTAGGTTTTTTTCGAACTCAGGAATTAACTGTCCTGAACCGAATAAGAATGTTAATGGATTGTCTGTTCCGGTATCTTCTACTAATTCCGGTGCTCCGCCGTTTTGGCTGCTTTTTAAACTGTAGGTAACCGCAACTACCTTGTTCTGTCCGATTTGCATGGGATTATTTAATTTTTCAAAGGACAATTTTTTTGAGTTTATCGTAAAATACTATCGCTTTGTTGTAAGCCGCAAAATTACATCAAATAAGCGATTTTTGTACTGATTTGCGCTGTATTTATCTCAAAATGGTTAATTCTCTCGAAAAAGGGTCTAGAACAGCCCATTCTATTGTTGAATTAAGACAATCTGTGAAAATGATTTCATTGCTATTTATTTCAACTTTTTCAATGCCCTTTATTCGGTAGTGTCCTGTTAATTGTATGATATTTAATGGAATCCCTGTTCTTAATTCGCTTATGTCAGCACGAAATGGGCCGCCAGTTGAATCTCCTCCTTTGGCCTTGCCAATACTGAATAGCAAGTCGCATTTATCTGAATGGAAGAGGGCATTTATTGTTTCTTCTGGATTCGATGCGAAACTATTTTTAAAGCCAGGTACTGTATTTTCAACAAAGTCTAACCATCGGTTTGTAATGCCAGCATGTGTCCATAAATAATCGTTAAGCTGAAATGACACTTGAAAAATATTTTCATTTTCCTTTAAAATGCTATTAAATGATTTGCTTAAATGACGATTGTGCTTTTTTAATTTGTTTTCTGGTTGCCAATAGTATTGGATTTCGTGATTACCTAGCAAAAGAATTACTTTTTCAGGATATGATTTTTTAAAACTAATTATTTGCTGCAGATTTTCAAGTTCATCCGTTGATCCATCTCCATCGAGATAATCACCAATAAAAATGACACGATCGTATTCATCGTATGAAATGTTCTTCCAATGGGTTTTCCCATGTAAATCTCCGATGGTAATTACTTTCATTTTGCGCTCTTTCAACTAATTTAGTAAATCCGTTGATGTTGTTTATTCTTAATTAGAAATGTATATTTAGATATATTCTTGTTTTCATTTCTGCATTACGATTTTTTTAAAGACTTCCTTTCTTAAAAAACAATAAGCACAACCAATACTATTTCATATTTCAACTAAACTATTTGATTTCCATTTTTATTCTAAGGTCTTTCGGGAAATAATTATTCACTCTGCCAGGTACTAATTTTATCCAACCTAAAGCTTTGTTTTGATACGTCACAACAGCCCATCCTTTATAATCGTTTAGTAATTTAATGGCATCACATTTCATGTAAATCAAAGCGTCTTCTCGCGATAATTCAATACGTGTAATATTATTGTTCAAGTCGATCGATAAGGCCAATTCATGAGCAGGTATAAAATCTTTTCCTTTGGGTGTGCCTAAAGTTAGTCCCGCTGATTTGATATGTATTTTGTGATTGATTTGATGAAAAACAGATAGTGTATGATGAGGAATTGCTAGTATAAATCCTTTGAAGTTTATTGAAGAAAAATTCTCAGATTTTTTTAAGAATGTGTTTAAATGTGGATCTACATTTGTCTTCGATTCTTTTCTTTTTTCCTTTGTTTTTGAATTCGTGTTTGCCGTTTTCCTTAATACAGAAAGATAAAATCCTTCCCCTTTCGTTTTGTGAGGGTAAAATTGGTAACCGTATTGCGTATTTGTTATGCCTTCTGGTATATTATTTAAACGAATTAATTCGAATTCACCGCTTGCTAATAATCGCTCTATTTGTTGGTCGTTTTCTGCTGGCTCATAGGTGCAAGTAGAGTAGAAGAGAAGTCCATTTTGAATTAAACATTCTTTAATATCATTAAGTATATTCGATTGTCTAGCACTACATAATTTAACGTTTTCTACGCTCCATTCATTTGTAGCCGTAGGATCTTTTCTAAATAATCCTTCACCGCTGCAAGGTGCATCCACTACAATAACATCAAATAGAAATCCAGAGGCTGCAAACTGGGAAGCATCATTTTGGGTTACGATTGAATTTGCAAATCCCCATTTTGTTAAATTATCTCGCAGCGTTTTGTTTCTATTCGGAATTATTTCATTGCTAATTAATGTGCTGTTTTTTGAAATGGAAGTAAGTAAATGCGTTGATTTTCCTCCTGGAGCTGCGCATAAGTCCAACGCAGTGATTGTTTCGTTAATATCAATTGTTTGTTTCAACGCGAAACCTAAAAACATGGATGCGGCTTCTTGTACATAATAACATCCAGCTTGAAAAAGGGGGTCGAGGGTAAATACGGGACGTTCAGTCAAATAATAACCTGTGTCGCACCAAGGCACTAATTGGTCAGAACTAATTTCGGTTTCTTTTTCCGGATTTATTCTAATAGAGGTAGGTGCAGCTGTGTTTAATGAATCAATAAAAGCCGCAGCTTCATCGCTTAAATATTCATTAATTCTTAAAATAAATGCTTCAGGAAGTTGGATGTTCATTCGTGTGATTGCGTAATTTTTGCAGCGTTCTTCATTGCTTTTTCTGCATTTATAATACCACCAGTAATACTTAATGAACTAAATGGAACTGTTTTTTTTCTTGATCCGGGCTTGATGGTCATCGTGTTTTCTGCAACTGAAGACGAAAGAAGTACTGATTTTAATTGTACTAATGTAAGTTTCGGGTAATGCGACCATACTAAGGCTGCTACGCCAGCTACTACAGGAGATGCCATGCTTGTCCCACTTTCTGCGCCATATTTATTCAATGGTAATGTTGAATAAATTTGCAATCCTGGAGCAAATAAATCGACAGAATTTTTACCGTAATTCGAGAAGGAAGCTGCATTACCGCGGGGATCACTAGCTCCCACTTCTATCCAATTGTTTACACGAATTCCATTTATCATAGGGGTAGGAAAGTTAGGATCCTTATCGTTGTTAGAGGATTCATTGCCTGCCGCATGAATAATTAATACGTTTTTCGATTGAGCATATAATACAGCATCGTCAACTGCTTTTTTATAAGGAGAGTACGACTTTCCAAAACTCATATTTATAATTTTTGCCCCGTTGTCTACTGCGTATCGAATTGAATTCGCTACATCTTTATCTCTTTCATCTCCATCAGGAATAGCTCTTACGATCATGATTTTCACATGGTCGGCAATGCCATCAATACCTATTGAATTATTTCGAATGGCGCCAATGATTCCGGCCACATGTGTTCCATGCAACGCATCCGGACCAGCATAATGATTGTTGCCATAATTATGTTCGTTTAAATCGGTGTAATTATCTCCAACTATTTTTCTTGTGTCAAACGAAGTATTGGTGTGATAGTTTAATGCATTCTCTACTTGCGGTAGTCCTTCTAAAATAGAACTTTTTAAAACAGAATATTCAATGCCTTGGTCTAATACATTAGCAAGTTGTTTTTTTAATAATTTTATTATTGTTCCTGATACTGGCGCAGCTCTTAATTCGGCTCCTGTTAAAGTAGTCTTTCCAGTTATTTTTTCTGCATTACTTAACATTTCGCTGATTTTTTTCATCAGCTCATAATTTTTCTTATTCGACTTTAGTTCTTTCTGGTATTTTTTCTTGATGGTTCTCCACTTATAGTTTTTAGGAAGTTTTAATTTCCCTTCTTTGTAAAGCCTTGTTAATTCGATATTGTCACCTCCCACATCTCCTTCTTTTCCTCCAATGAAATTCCATCCATGTATATCATCAATATAGCCGTTGTGGTCATCATCTATTCCATTACCATCAATTTCTTTATCGTTCGTCCAGAGGTTTAGTTTTAAATCTTCATGATCGGAGTCTGTTCCTCCATCAATAACCGCTACAATTATATTTTCAAATGGTTTTGTTGAATCAATATTGGAATAAACTGTATGGGTTGCTATTCCATGAAAATTTTCTGTTGCAGGGTCGTCATGTTGCCAGTTTTTTATGGCCTCACTTGAAGATTGAGAATAGGCAAATTGGCTAAATAATAGAAATACTAGTGATAAAGTACTGTTGGTTTTCATTTTATTTTTTTTGATGCTGTAAATATAATACGGTATGCTGAATTATGCTATTGTTCTATAAATTCCATGGTTTTCCCATAGGTTTCTGGAAGTAGAATAGTGGATGTTAATGCTAATATCCAAACTATAATTCCTGTATAAATTAATCCTTGCGTTAATGATAAACTAAAGCTGTTTTCAATCCATTGATGTAACGGAATTAATAACGTTACCGCTCCTCGCATAAAATTTGTTACCGTGGCGGTTACCGTTACTCTTAAGTTTGTTCCGAAATGTTCGGCAGTGGTTGTTACAAATACCGCTAAGTAACCGCAACCTAATCCCATAAAAAAGGATGTTAGTGATAGGTCAGATGAATTATAGATTCTTGAAAAATGCAAGATGGTGGCCGTAATTCCTACTAACATATATACAATTATTATTTTTTTTCTGCTTTTGAAATACTGGCTAAATATTCCGCTTGATAAATCTCCACTAGCAATTCCTAATTGAAAAAGAATGAAGCAGGTAGATAGTTTTATTCCGCTAATATGATGTAATGATGCTAATTCTGGTGATAGTGTAATTAGAATGCCTACGCTATACCATATCGGTACGCCCATTAATATACATCCTATATATTTTGCGATTCGCTGTCTTGAAGAAAATAATAGTTTAAATGATCCTTTTTTTGCTTCGCTTTTTTTAGTTTGCTCAAAAAGGGTGGTCTCCATCGATTTAACTCGCATAAATAACAATAAAAATCCTGCTGCCCCTGCTGCAATAAATGCTGTTCTCCATGGAAGAAAATCACCCGCTAGTCCAGCTGTGATGGCACCTAATGCACCTAGCGTAGCTACTAAAATTGTTCCGTAGCCGCGTTTTTCTGGCGCCATACTTTCTCCTACTAGTGTGATTCCTGCGCCTAATTCTCCGGCAAGGCCTATGCCCGCTAGAAATCGAATTAATGCATAGGTGTTTATGTCGTGAACAAATCCATTAGCGATATTACATACCGAATATAAAATAATGGATCCGAATAATGCAGTTACTCTACCTTTTTTATCGGCAAGGATTCCCGATAATATTCCACCAATCATCATTCCCGCCATTTGAATGGCCAATAGTTTTTCGCCGGCAAGACGAAGATCATTTCCACTTAAGCCCAAATCCTTAAGCGAAGGAATACGGTATACATTGAATAGAAATAAATCGAATGCATCAATGAAGAATCCGAGTCCTGCTGCTAGTACTGCAATATTGAATGGTGTTTGATACGTTCTCGACATATTACTTTTTTTCATTAGAAATTAAATTCACAAATAGTCTTATTGCACCATCTACCCCCGCCGGAATTTCTCTGAAAAATGATAATCCTGTGTAGATGTAAATTCCTGTTCCGTATTTGCAGTATAATAAACTCCCAGTCAAACTATTTTCCCCTTTGTCGTTCATTAATAATGGTTGAATGTAGTGGGTGTTGTTTGTTTCTGCGAAATACAATCCTCTTTCTTGTATCCATCCGTTAAAGTCAGCATTGGTGATTTTATTGGGGTAATTAAAAATCGACAATGTGGTATCATTAATTGTTACTGCTGCTTCTTCTTCGGTTACTCGTCCTTTGCCAACAGTTAATGGATATGGACCAATGTTTTGAGGTAATGAATTACTTGGTGTATTGTATTGTACAATTAATCGACCCCCCTTATTTACATATTCTAATAATTTTGATTGTATAACCGATAGGCGAGGGTCTATATTATAGGCTCTAACCCCTGTGATAATAGCCGAGTATTGCGATAGTTCTTTGTTTTCTATTTGTTTAGCTGTGAATTCTTCAACATCATATCCGATAGCTCGAAGTGATTCGGAAATAGCATCTCCTGCCCCCTTTATATAAGCTATTTTATTTAGACTTCGTTTTAAGTCGATCGCTTTTAGATTAATTTTTGCTTCTGGAAACCATGTTAATGCAGGAATATGATCATAATGAATTTCTAGAATTCTTCTGATTTCTTCTTTTTTTGTATTCTCGTTTAGTAAATAAAATTTTAACGTTTCAGTTTTGGCATCCGGTGATTTTTCTATTTGGTATTGGATGTTTTTTTCTTCACCATTTTTGGTAAAGCTAATAACTGAATCGTTTGGTTTTATAGTCCACCCTTTGCCTGTTGTTTCATTTAGTATGGGGTAGGAAGCATTCTTGTTTCCGTGATATTGGTAAACTACATTTATTATTTTCTTGCTTTCCGAATTGAAGTATAATTGTTGATCGTTGATTTTTATTGTCACTTTTGGAGCAATAGCGATAGGATCATATAAATCTCCTTTTACTGGATCAGTATGATTGAATTCAAGAGGTATAGTAATGGGGATAGCCGGAATGTCTGTGTTAAAGTTTAATGTAAAGGATATGAAATTCGGAACATCATTTGTTGGCTTACCAATTTGGAGTTCGTCTTCCGTAATAAACATTCCATTCTTAGGATCTTTAGTTAACCAATAGGGTTGTGTAATGGTGTTTGAAACGATTGTCTTAAAAGATGCTGTTTTTAAATTGTTATTTGAAGGGCTTGTTCTGTTTAATAGATCACCGGCAATTCCTGTTAATCCTCCAATAAAAACTTCAATATTACTTCTAATCAATATTTGTAATTTAGTTTCAATACTATCTTTTGCAGAAACAGTAGGAACAGCAGTGGTATACGAACCATAAAATCCCATAGCGGATAGAATGATTTGATCTAAATCTTTTAATTTTCTGTCTTTAAAACTGCTTGCCGGAATTTTTATAAGTTCCTGTCTTAATAGTAATAGTTCACTAACAGATTTTGAAGGAGTATCTGATTTAAAATTAGAAATGATATTTTCGAATAATTGTTCAATTATTTTTCTGTTATTGCATTGCTTCCATACAGATGGAATGTCATCCATAATATCAATAGTGGTCGTATCTCCTTTTAGTAATTTGAAGTATTCTGTTCTTTGTGTTCGATCTGCCGCCGATCCAAATCCTTGACATTTATGCTGTGATCTACTGAGTGCAGCAATTTCTCCATATGATTTGCCTAGTAATGCATTATATCCACCTACCTCTATTTTTAATTGGTCTTCGGCAGTTGTATTGTTTTCTCCAAAGTTGAAGGTGTTCCAAAAAAGTCGTTTCGGCTTCCAAATGCCGTATGTTTGCACTTGCTCAGGGTAGATGGCTGGGTTGCCTGACAGTTCGAAGGCTTCTGATGCTAAAATTGCACTTGCCGAATGTTGTCCGTGACCAGCGCGATTATCCTCTGGGAATCTGCATATAATGACATCCGGTTTAAATTGACGAATGCACTTTACTACATCTTTAAGTAGTGAATCTTTTTCCCAAATAGTAAATGTTTCTTTTGCTGTTTTTGAATAGCCAAAGTCGAGTGCGCGTGTAAAAAATTGTTCCCCTCCATCTATTCTTCTAGCGGATAATAGCTCTTCAGTTCTAATTAGGCCTAGGTTAACTCCTAGTTCATTGCCTATTAGATTTTGTCCACCGTCACCTCGAGTTAACGCTAAATACCCTGTTCGGTAATGCCGATCGTTAGAAAGGTAGGCAATAAGGTTCGTGTTTTCATCATCGGGATGAGCCGCCAAATAAAGTACGGAACCGGTTTCTTTCAATTTCAGAATTTGATGTAATATTTCAGAACTGTTTTGTGAAAATGCTTGGCCTGCAATCAACAGAATAGATGAGAGTAGGGTTACTCTTATTTTTCGGAAGTACATAAATTCAATTTAAGCCTCAAAAATAGTCGTTATATCGAATAATAATACTGAAATTCGAAAATCATTACCTTGTATTTAGGTTGCATACTTTGGTATTTTGAATAGTTGTGCCTTTTTTTAGGCAACATGTTGATTTTATTTGTCAACTTTGTACACAGTTGTATTTGTAAACTGTTCTGTAATGTGTAGTTCAATTCGCTATAATAAGTTCCCTTTAGGAACCATGTTTACTACTATTACGAAGAAGTATTTTTCTTCGTTCTATAGTAATTTGGATGGTATGTCTATTGATTGCTTTTTTTCTGATTTAGTGCTTATTGATAATGAGCAACGGCTCCTTAATCAGTATTCTGTTTCAAATAAACCCAGATTTAATAAAACGCAAACCTTCTCATGTTGGTTTGCTTGATACTTGATGATATGTTTATAAAGCAAATTAATCCGGTAAAATGTCACGAATATTTCTTTTCGCTAAGAACGAAATTAAAATGGACTTTTTTTGATTTAAATGAAAAAAGCTTTTTTTTAGTGCTTTTTAAACGAAAAAATTATTTTAGACAAACTGAGAATTAATAAAATAGGAAGTCATCTTAATGGCGATAAAGTAATAATAGAAGTAAAATAGTTAGTTAAAAATAAATAGAAATGAAGAATTATAAACCGTTAATTATTGTTGTTGTATTAGCTGTGCTGTTGTTGGTATTGAAGGCTATGTATTTTCCAGCTTTGAAAGATGATACTAACGGAGCTTCAACTAAGCCCGGAGGCGGTGAAAAGCCTGTGGCCAATGTGGAAGGTTATCTTGCTAAAACATCAATAGTCGATAATAACTTGTACGTCACCGGAACTGTTATCGCTAATGAATCGGTAGATGTCCGATCTGAAATATCGGGAAAAGTAATTGCGGTTTATTTTAAAGACGGACAACAATTAAAAGAAGGCGAACTTTTATTAAAAATGGAGGATGCTGATTTGAAAGCGCAACTACGTAAAGTGCAAGCTCAAATTGTATTGTTTAAAGAAAAAAAAGATCGTTACGAGAAGCTTTTTAAAATTCAGGGCGTGAGCAAAGAAGAGTTAGACGCTTCAACTAATGAATTAGAATCATTGCAAGCTGATGCCGACGTATTAACTGTTCAGCTGAAACGAACTTCTCTTTTTGCTCCTTTTAATGGGGTTATAGGATTAAAGAATATTAGTGTAGGTGCCTATATTTCTCCGCAGCAAATTGTGGCATCTATTCAACAAATTAATAAAATAAAAATTGATTTTGCCGTGCCCGAAAAGTATTCAACAGAAGTTATAAAAGGATCAAAAATAAATTTCTCTATTGATGGTAATACTTCTATTTTTTCTGCTGAAGTGTTGGCCACTGAATCTTCGGTAGACGTTACAACACGAACATTAATGATAAGAGCGTTAGCAGACAATTCTAAAGGTGTATTAAAACCCGGTTTGTTTGTAAATGTTACAGTTAAATTAGAAACTACTAAGGATGCTTTAATGTTGCCTAGTATTGCCATTGTACCTATTTTAAAAGGACATCAAGTATTTGTTTCAAATGATGGTGTTGCAACAGCGGCGAAAGTAAAACTGGGTGTACGTAATGATTCAACAATTCAAATAGTTGAAGGGATTCAGCCCGGCGATACTATTGTTACGGTAGGAGTGATGGGCGTTCGCGATGGTACTCCTTTGAAATTTACATCTGTTCAATAATTTTTCTTTATGAGTTTATCTAGTATAAGTATTAAACGTCCGGTTCTCACAATAGTGATGAACTTGCTAATTATCCTCTTCGGTTTAATTGGTTATAAGTATCTAGGGGTTCGAGAATATCCTTCTATTGATCCTCCTGTAATTACGGTGCGCACCAACTATAGCGGCGCTAATGCGGATGTAATCGAATCTCAGATTTCGGAGCCACTCGAGAAAGTAATTAATGGAATTGCAGGTATTCGTTCCATATCATCTAGTAGTAATCAGGGTTCAAGTGTGATTACAGTTGAATTTGAATTGGGAGTAGATATGGAGGCTGCCGCTAATGATGTTAGGGATAAAGTTTCGCAAGCGGTTAAAACGTTACCGCAAGATATTGAAGGCTTGCCTGTGGTAACTAAATCGGATGCAAATTCAGATGCTATTATTTCTATGACTTTGCAGAGCAATACTAGAAGTCACCTTGATGTAAGTGATTATGCCGAAAATGTTATTGCTGAACGGTTACAAACGATTCCAGGTGTTAGTACGATTCAAATTTGGGGTCAAAAAAGGTATGCGATGCGTATTTGGATGGATCCTTCAAAAATGGCCGCTTATCATGTAACTCCAATCGATGTTAAAAATGCGTTGGATCGCGAGAATATTGAATTGCCTTCTGGTAAAATTGCTGGAAATCAAACTGAGTTAACGGTTAAGACAGTAGGTCGATTAAAAACGCCCGAAGAATTTAATAATTTAATTATTGCAGAAAATAATGGTACGGTAGTTAAATTAAAAGATATTGGTGAAGCTCAAATTGGTGCAGAGAATGAGGAAACTATATTAAAGGAGAGCGGAGTTCCTATGATTGGTTTGGCATTGGTGCCTCAACCTGGGGCTAATTATATTGATATTGCGAATGAATTTTATCTTCGATATGATGAATTAAAGAAAGTGCTTCCTAAAGATTATAAGGTAGACATTGCCTTAGATAACACCAAATTCATTAAACGTTCTATTTTCGAAGTTCAAGAAACGTTGTTGATTGCAATTGTATTAGTGGTTCTTATTATTTACCTCTTTTTTCGTGATTGGGTAATCGCATTTCGTCCATTGATAGATATTCCTGTTTCTTTGATGGGTGCTTTTTTTGTTATGTATGTGATGGGTTATTCAATAAATGTTTTAACCTTGCTTGCTATTGTGTTGGCTACAGGATTGGTGGTTGATGATGGAATTGTGGTGACGGAAAATATCTTTAAGAAAATAGAAGCTGGAATGAATCCTATTGAAGCAGCTCGAAAAGGTTCGGAAGAAATTTTCTTTGCTGTTATTTCTACTTCTATTACGCTGGCAGTTGTTTTTCTTCCTGTAATATTTATGCAAGGGTTTGTTGGTAAATTGTTTCAGGAGTTTGGTGTTGTTTTAGCAGGTGCTGTTCTAATTTCAGCATTTGTTTCGCTAACGCTTACGCCTATGCTAAATGCTTATCTTGTTAGAAAGAATGATCGTAAGAGTCCGTTTTATATAGCTACAGAACCCTTCTTTATTTCACTCAACGAAGGTTACCGAAATATGCTTTCTGCTTTTATGAAGAATAAACGTTGGTCGTTAGTGATGATTGCTTTGTGTTTAGTTATGATTTGGTATTATGGTGGTAGTTTGAAATCTGAGTTAGCCCCACTTGAAGATAGAAGCTGGATGCGCATGGTTGTTACAGCTCCCGAAGGTTCTACGTATGAATATACAGATGCTTATATTGATAAGCTAACTAATTTTGTAGGCGATTCAATTCCAGAAAAGAGAGTTTGTCTTACTGTTACTGCTCCTTCGTTTGCTGGAACAGGCTCTAATAATTCTGGATTCATTCGTTTAGTTTTGAATGATCCTTCTGAAAGAAATCGTTCGCAATCAGATATCGCTCAATATGTCACTAAACAGGCGAAGTCGTTTCCTGATGCTAAAGTTTTTGTAATCGAGCAGCAAACTATTTCTACCGGTGGCTTCGGTGGTTTGCCTGTTCAATTTGTAATTCAAGCACCCGATTTTGAAAGTCTGAAAGCTAAATTACCGAAATTTATTGAAGCAGCTAATAAGGATAAAACTTTTCAAGTTGTGGATGTTAATTTGAAGTTTAATAAACCAGAAATTAATTTAATTGTTAATCGCGAAAAAGCGCAGCTGTTAGGGGTGTCGGTGGCTGCGGTGGCGCAAACGTTGCAGTTGGCTTTTAGTGCGCAACGTATGGCTTATTTTACGCGTAGTGGTAAGCAATATCAAGTGATCGGTCAATTTAAACGTGAATCGCGCGATGAACCTGTTGATTTGAAATCGTTGTATGTGAAAAATAATACTGGCGTTTTAATTCAACTCGATAATATCGTTTCGATGGATGAGAAAAGTAGTCCACCTCAGTTGTACCATTACAACCGGTATATGTCGGCAACCGTTTCTGCTGGCCTTGCTCCTGGAAAAACGATTGGTGATGGAATTGCTGCTATGGATCGAATTAGTAAAGAAACGCTGAATGATACTTTCTCAACGGCTCTGATTGGCGCATCTCGCGATTTTTCTGATAGTAGTTCGAGCTTGAGTTTTGCTTTCTTTCTTGCTTTGTTATTGGTGTATTTGGTATTGGCTGCTCAATTTGAAAGTTTTCGTGATCCATTAATTATTATGATAACCGTTCCAATGGCTTTGGCGGGTGCTTTGTTTTTCTTGTGGTATTTTAATCAAACGTTGAATATTTTTAGTCAGATCGGCATAATTATGTTAATAGGTTTGGTTACTAAAAATGGTATTTTGATTGTTGAGTTTGCTAATCAACTGCGTGAAAAGGGAATTGAAAAAGGAACAGCAATTGTTGATGCTTCCGTTGCTCGCTTTCGTCCAATATTAATGACCAGTTTAGCAACAGCATTAGGGGCTTTGCCTATTGCTGCTGCATTAGGGGCATCTTCTCATAGTAGAACTGGGATGGGCATTGTTATTATCGGTGGATTATTGTTTTCTTTAACATTAACGCTCTTCGTAATTCCTGCAATGTATTTATTTATTTCAAAACATCTTCGCAAACATGAAAACTAAATGTTTATCAGTGTTGATTGGCTTTCTGTTTATTTCTACCGGATCAGTAATAGCTCAGAATATGCTTACTATGAAGTTGGCAGTTGATCTTGCTTTGAAAAATAATCTAGGAATTGTTATCGCTAAAAACAATGCTTTAATTGATAAAAATAATGCTACGGTAGGCAATGCTGGTATGTTGCCTACTGTAGATTTGCAGGGTGCTAATGTAAAAGGTGAAAGTGATATACGCCAAGGGTATAGTAATGGTAATGAATTGCAAAAGTCGGGTGTAAGTAATACTACCTATACTGCATCCGTTTCTTTATCATGGACTATCTTCGATGGGTTTCGGATGTTTGCTGAATATAAACGCTTGCAGTTGATTAATGATGCCGGCGCGACAAAAGTTAAACAACAAGTGCTGTCAACTATCTCGGCGGTTTCGTATGCGTATACTGAGTTGGTGATGGCGAACGAGTTAGTTAGAAATATTGTTTCAACATTGTCATTATATAAAGAACGTGTTTTATTGGCTAATCAAAAATTAATGATGGGCAAGTCGGATAAAACGGAATGGCTTCAAGCTAAAGTTGATTTAAATGCTCGTACTAGTGCTTTGTTGAATGCCGAAGCTGGAGTTAATATAGCGCGAAGCAAAATGAATCTTTTGCTTATGCTTGCTCCCGATGATTCTAGTTATTCTGTTTCTGATACTATCGATTATGAAATAGACGATAACGATTTCGCTGCTTTTTCGAAAGACTTTTATAAAATGAATCCTGATATTTTTGCTGCTAATTTAAATTGTAAAGTTATAGCCCAAGAAATGAAGGCGTTGAAGTCGGGGTATTTGCCTGTTATTAATTTGAATGCAGGGTATGATTATTCGAATAGTGAGTCTTCTTCTGGATTATTCTTGGTGAATAGAAATTCGGGTCCCGTTGCTGGATTAACTTTGAAGTGGAATTTGTTTAATGGACGTAATCAACAACGGCAGATTAATAATTATAAAATACAAATTGAGATTGCATCTGCTAATTTACAGCAAACTACTTTGCAAGTTCAGTCTGCTTTGTATAATGCTTGGCAACAGTTTATCGCAGCGAAACAAGTGCTCTTAAATGCGCGTGAAGGAATCTCGCTTGCCGATGAAAACTTGTTAATTGCAGCCGAACGTTTTCGTTTAGGAGAAAGTACCGTAATAGACCTAAAGTTGGCTCAGAATGCGAAAGAAGATGCGCTTACCGCGCTTTTGAACGCTGGCTTCGATGCTAAGATTGCTGAAGTGAATTTGCTAAGTGTTTCAGGAAGGTCTATCCAGTAAATTATTGAATAACTATTTTCTGTGTTTTGATGAATCTTGTATCATTACCGTTAATAAAGTAAATGCCTGGTGTAAGTTCTGATACATTGATTATATTATCGCCGAAAGTTCCTTTTTGTGCTTTTACTTTTCTCCCCAAATGATCATAAATACTAATGATCATTTGTTCTTTATGATTAAGTGTGAATTTAATTTGATCGTTTGTTGGATTAGGATAAAATGAAATACTATTATCATTTATAGCTGCTAATCCTGTTACTTGTGAGCAAGAAGCTAATGTGTGATTTAGAATTTGAAAATCGGAATACATAGCTTGGTAATATAAATTGGCAATAGTATCGTCGTGAATTACTAATACATTTTCGTCGTTTTTCGTATCTGCCGATACCGACCAATTGTGTGATCCTGTAAAAATCATGGGATCTGAATTTGCATCACAAGCATCTATTAACATCATTTTGTTGTGATAAATATAAGGCAGGTTGAATACTTTTAAATTGTTGTTCATAACTGGAGTTAAGGCAGTGTAAGGTGTGTAATTAACACTAAATTGATCCATTATTCCTGCAACGTAAAGGCTGTCGTGTTGTACTTTGTATGTTAGTGCGTCCGATACATTGGTGTCGGTAAATGCATATATTCCAAAATAGATGGAGGATTGAGCCGCATTGATTTTGGAGATCAATTTTTGAGTGGTATTATCACTTGGACTAAAGTATAATTCCACTAATTTGCCATCAATAGTAAATTGATGTGGTGTGTTATCTGTTTTATATTGTCCAAATTTTGATAATACTTGGTTGGCTATTGGTGTTGCACTACCCCACATCTCATTAAATTCAGTTAGGTAAGCTAACGCCAAACTTTTATCTTGAACAATTACTAAATTATTATAGTCACTGTTGATTTGTTGGTCGGTCCAGTTGGTAGAACCTGTAAGTACAATTGGATCATTTATATCTAAAGAATTTCCATCAATAACTACAAATTTATTGTGCATAATACCATAGTTAATCCCTGTCGGACTACCTAGTTTTTGTATGTTGGGGTCAAGATTAGGAATCGAGTTGTTAGAAGAGCTTGTGTTGTAAATCCATCTAATAACAACTCCTCGGTTGTACGCATTATTTACTGCTCCTGCTATGTTGGCCATTGAAGTGCCCAAGCCAAAATTATAAACAGCTATGTCGAGCGTATATTTCGCTCTGTCGATGTATGCCTTGATGGTGTCATCGAATTGTTGATTTAAGTATATCGCATTTACACCTGTTGATACAGTGTTGTTAACGGGATGATTAAAGTAAACTTTGATTTTTTGAGCTCTTGTAGCTGACGAGCAAATTAATAAAGTAAAAGTTAGCAGAAATAGTTTTCTGGTCATTTTGTAGTGGTTTGAACTACACGAATGTAGTAAATAATGCAATGTTTTGTGGTTGTTCTATTGATTTATTTATTGTTCTTTATATGTTAATGTTAATTAGCTATTTTATAAATGTAATTTGTGGTTATTTCGCAATTAGGGAATTGTAAATACACTAAGATCGTAGTTTAGTTCGAATTATTTATTTGGTTATATACGTTAAATATTATTTATCGATTCGTTTTTATAAATGATAGAGGGTAATGATTATAAAATTATAAAAGTGATTAACTGCTACCTTTAAACTAATTTCTTTTTTGGGAAGTGGCACTCGGTTTGCAATTTATTTGCCTGCCATTTAGTTTATTTTTGTTTGTATTTGCCGTATCTTCTTATATTTGCTGAATAGTTGTTGATATGAAAAATTTCAAAAAGTATTTTACCACACCAGCAAGTCCTGATCTTGTTTATAGTGCATTAACAAATCCCTTTACTATTGAATTGTGGACAGGTGATCCCGCAGTGATGTCGACAGTGCCTGGTTCTGAATTTTCTTTGTGGGAGGGTACAATCGTTGGGAAAAACTTAGAATTTATAGAAAATAAATTGGTAAAGCAACAATGGTACTTTGATGATCAAGAAGTGGAGTCTATTGTTACAATAAAAATTCATGATAATGAAGATTACTCTTCTATTGAATTACGTCATATCAATATTCCTGATGAGCATTATGATAATATTGTGGAAGGTTGGTTAGAAGTATATTTCGCTTCTATGCTCGAATTTTTAGCCGATCAGTAATTAGTTTTCTTCCTTGTTTATTTCTTCTGAAGTAGCTTCTTTTGCTTTTTTCTTCGATCCATCGTAAATATCAAAACGCAAATACCTACATTCAATCGGACCATTGTATAATAAAATTTTCCTTGTGGTTCTTAGTCCAATAAATTTGGCAACTTCAAGATTTCCTGTAAAGATCCAACAAGTCCATCCTTTACATTGCTGCTTCATCGTATCTCCCATTCGCTGATACATGTCTAATATATCCTCGGGCTCTATTCTTAATCCGTAAGGGGGATTGCAGATTAATGTGCCAGTGTCTGTTGGCTTCTTGAACTTTTCAAATGACCCCTTCTTTAGCTTAATTGATTCTTCTAATCCAGCATTTGTAATATTCTCATGTGCCTTGTCGAGTACTATGCCGCTAATATCCGATCCATAGATCATCGTTTCTGACGCAGGTAATTCGTTTTTTATGGCCTCTGAATAAATCTTTTTCCACAAATCTACATCATAGTCTTTCCACGTTTGAAATCCGAAAAATGTTTTAAACTTATTGGGTGCAATATTCCTCATAATCATGGCCGCTTCAATAAGTATAGTTCCGCTTCCACACATAAAATCGGCTAAAGAACTTTTTCTATCCCAACCACTTTTTATTACCAATGCGGCGGCTAATGCTTCATTGATGGGAGCTTGGTTGGTGTAATCGCGGTACCCTCGTTTATGCAAAGATTCACCCGAACTATCAAATGATAAGGTGCAAACGTTTTGATAAATATGAAGGTGAATCCGTAAGTCTGGTTGATCAATATCTACATTTGGTCTATCGTCGTATTTATCTCTAAATTGATCTACGATGGCATCTTTTGCTTTTAAGGAAACGTATTGTGAGTGGGTGAGGTTCGATAGATTTAAAGTAGTATTGATCGCAAATGTTTGCTCGAGCGAAAAAAGGGATGTCCAGTCGATATTCTGAATTTCATTGTAAAGCATTTCTTCGTCAGAGGCTTCAAATGTGGCATAAGGCTTTAAGATGCGAAGAGCAGTTCGGCAATGTAAATTGGCCTTATACATCAAGGCTAAATCACCTTCAAATTCAACGGCACGGGTTAAGGGACGAACATTTTCGGCGCCTAACGCTTCCAGCTCTTCGCAAAGAATGTCTTCGCAGCCGGCAAATGTTTTTGCAATGAGAATCAATTTACTGATATATGAATTGTTAAATTAGTACGCAAATATACCATTTATTGGTGATAGTTGTTTGAGCGCTGTAGGTAGGTAGATGCTACGGATTAATGCATCCTATTTAGTTTTAATTTATCGACTTGAAAATTCATTTTTTGTAAATCAATATTCTCGAAATAGTAAGTTTACTTTATTGCTCTTCATGGTTGTTTTTTGCCATGCCTGATTTCTTTTTAAATTTATATGTTTTTTATGATTTCTTAAGTTAATTTCGTTGTATGATAAAAAGAATCCTGACACTACTATTTTTCGGTTTTTATTCATTAACGGTCTGCGCTCAAGCCGATACTTTACTAAAGGTGTTGTCATTAAAAGAGTATCTGCTCCTTCCTGCATCTGGTAAATTAATTGATATTTTGGCGCTAAATACATCTATTCATGCTGATATTCGTTATGCAACCACCAATAATTTTACGGGGAAACAAATTTATCCTTATGCAAAAGCATTGCTAATAAATCGCGCAGCGGAGGCTTTTCTAAAGGCTTCCGATAGTCTTAATAAATTAGGATATGGAATTGTTGTGTACGATGCATATCGACCATATCGCGCTACTGTGAAGTTTTGGGAGCTCATACACAATGAAGATTATGTTGCCAATCCTTCAAAAGGTTCGCGACATAACCGAGGTTGTGCTGTTGATATTAGTCTATATAAATTATCAACAGGCGTTTACTTGCCTATGCCAACTGAGTATGATGATTTTACGTTAAATGCGCATGCTGAAGCTACTTGTTTGGAATTATCATCTATGCAAAATAGAACCATATTGCAAGGTGTAATGACGTGGGCTGGGTTTAATATTTTTCCTACCGAATGGTGGCACTTCGATTTTTCGGGATGGCCTAATTGGCCTGTACTAGATGTGTCTTTTACCGATTTACCTTAGTAGGTATCACTTTGCTATCGTTATTCTTTTATATGCTGTTGACTACTTTTTATTTTGAAATCGTAGTCAAAGATAAATTTCGACATGAATTAATTTCGGAAATGAGTAACTGTTATTTAGAGAATTTTTTTTAGTTTAAAATTTCTGAGTTACTTAATAGGTTATTCAATTATTTTCTTAGAATGGTTGCCTGACTAATTTGAATGATAATATTGTCTTTTGATATTGTTAATGTGGCTGGCGCCTCATTTTCTTCGCCCATTACACGAATGTAAACATCATATGTAAAGTTTTTGTTTTCAAATTTGTAACTGTGATTTCCACCGCTCCCATCAAATATATATTTTCCGTTGGTTATTACTAAATCTGGAGCAGCGCTCATTGGTTTGTTTATAGTCCAAGCGCAATATCGAAAATTGTCTTTGCCAAGGTCATCAATTCGAATTCTGTATTTTACAGTTTCAATTATATGAAGCGGGCATAAATACTTTCTAATAGATGGGTGCAGCGTATTTTTTTCTTCTTTAATTAGTTGAGCTCTTTTTTGGGCTTCTATTTTAGACTGATAACTTATATTTCTTAATCGGCCATCGAAATCTAACCATAATTCACCGTTAAATAGCATCATACCCCGCCAGCCCATTACGGTCCAATCTGTTTTAGAATTCGAGTTGATTATATGTTTTAAAAGTGTGTCATCAAATATTTCATTATACCTATTATAAAATTCTGTTTTGTTATGGATTTCAGGTAATGGGTATTCTCGCAAAAAAGGGAACGTGATTTTGTTTGCAATTAACTCTATCTTTTTATTTTTTACGCAATTGATAAAATTCAATATGGTTTTTTGGTTTGCAGCTTCGTCGTCTTGACAATTAGCAACACGGCTGCCGAGCAAACAGAGCAATAGGAGGAGGAGTCTTTTCATTTCTCAATAAAGTTAGTTTATTTATTACATTATTTGACAATGGGTACATCTTTTCTTTTTAATTTAGAATCATTTTAATACCTACAGTTGAATTAAATGGATTTAATATTGTGTTTTTAGTTAAATTCGTGAATTAAAATATAAATACAATGAGCGTACATATAAATGCCAAGAAAGGGGAGATTGCTTCGGTAGTTTTAATGCCAGGTGATCCATTAAGAGCAAAGTTTATTGCAGAAAACTGGTTGGAAGACGCTATTTTAGTAAGCAGCACACGTAATGTTTATTATTACACTGGTACTTACAAGGGTAAACGCATCACAGTTGGTGCTAGCGGAATGGGTTGTGCATCGATTGGCATCTATTCTTTCGAGTTGTTCAACGAATATGATGTCGATTGTATCATTCGAATTGGAACTGCTGGTTCTTATTTTCCTGAAATAGGTGTTTATGATATTATCAATACTGACCTAGCTTGTAGTGAATCGACTTATGCAGAATATGCATTTGAAATACCGGGTAACTCTTTAAAACATGTGGGTAATGCGTACGAAATAATTAACGAAACAGCAGTTGCCATGAATATGAACATTCGAAGTGGAGCTGTTCATTCAAGTGATATCTTTTATCGTAAATCGAAGGAACTACCAGCAGTAGTTAAAGAACATAATTGCTTAGTTGTAGAGATGGAAGCTTTTGCATTATTTGCTAACGCGATGTACTTAGGAAAGTCTGCGGCTACTTTGCTAACGGTATCTGATGTTATTCCCACTGGAGAAGAAATTTCTGCTGATGACCGAGAGCGTTCATTAAAGCCAATGATTGAGCTGGCTTTGGAGAGTGCCTTGAGGTTATAACTTTATTGTTTTTTAACTGATTATTAATTCAATTTGTTTTATTCAGTTATAATTGAATTATTTTTAAACTTTCATTCAAGGAGATTGTTATAAAATCTTCTATGAATACTGTATTACAAATTAATCAAATTTCTAAGTCGTTTAAGGACTTTAAAGCGGTAGATAATTTAAGCTTTAAAGTTAATCAAGGCGATATATTTGGTTTTCTCGGACAGAATGGTGCTGGGAAATCTACTACCATACGAATGCTTCTTAGTTTGATTCAGCCAGACTCAGGAAGTATTGAGATTTTCGGAATGAATCTAAACACCCACAGGAATGAAATTGTAAGAAAGGTAGGTGCTGTTATTGAAAAACCAGATTTGTATAAGTACCTCTCTGCATATGATAATTTAAAATTATTTGCGAAAATGAGTGGTATTAAAGTTTCGAAATCGCTTTTGATGGATCAATTAGAGCTTGTTGGTTTGGCTACTCGTTATGATAGCAAGGTTGGTACGTTCAGTCAAGGGATGAAGCAACGATTAGGGATTGCAGTTGCACTCGTTCATAATCCAGAATTAATCGTGTTAGATGAACCAACAAATGGTTTGGATCCGCAAGGAATAGCCGATATCAGAAATCTTATTTTAACACTAAGCCGCGATAGAAATAAAACGATTTTAGTGTCCTCCCATTTATTGAGTGAGATTGAATTGATTGCTAATAGAATGCTAATCATGCATCATGGTAAAAAAGTAGTGGAAGGTGATGTGAAAGTTTTATTGGATCCATCCAAAACTATTTTAAAAATTGAAACCGGTGATAATAGCAAAGCTTTTGAGTTAATATCAAAAAGTAATTGGACAAAAGGACTAGAGAATATCCAAAATCAAATTCAATTGGAAATTACGAAGAGTGATATTCCTGATTTAGTCCGTTTTCTCACAGCTCATCAAACCGATATTTATTTAATTCAAAATCTTCATTCGCTTGAAGATTATTTCTTGAAACTTACTAATCCGAAAGAAGATGTTCACGCTGTTACAAATTGAATTGCATAAAATTTATTCAAGGCCTCGTACTTATATTGCATTTGCAGCGATAACAGCTATCGTATTAATTTTTCAATTTGCATTCAAGTACGATGGTCAGAGTTATATGGACTTAATGTTACAAAACATTCAAGACAATTTTGAAATTGATAAATCTAAAGCTATTAACGGGTATTTTATGTGTTACATTATATTGAACACATTACTGATACAGGTTCCTATTCTTGTAGCCTTGGTTGCTGCAGACACCATATCAGGGGAAGCCAATATGGGAACATTAAGGTTGATGTTGACAAAACCTGTTAGTCGCACTCAACTGTTATTAGTTAAATTTTTAGCATCTTTTATATTTACCGTTTGCCTTTTAATATGGATGGCCATTATTGCATTATTTCTCAGTATACTCATTTTTGGTCAAGAAGATATGTTAGTTTTCAGAGTTAAAGGCGAGGAGTCTTTTATTCTTCAGATAACAAAAGATGATATCATGTGGAGATATTTCGCAGCCTTTGGTTATGCTGCTATCGCGTTAACGGTCATTGTTTCATTAGGGATGTTACTTTCTGTTTTTGCAGAAAATTCCATCGGACCTATTGTAGCAACTGTCTGTATCGTTTTGTTCTTTACAATTGTTTCGAATATGAATATTCCCGTCATCGATAGAAATGTAAAACCTTATTTGTTTACTTCTTATCTCGTTGGATGGAAAGGGTTCTTTTATATTGGCTTAGATTGTTCCGATCAACCTATCAAAGGAAGTATAGAAAATTGGCCCGCTATCAAAAAGAGCATTTACATTTTATTAAGTCATATTGGATTTTTTCTGACGATGGCCATCATTTCATTTAGAAAAAAAGATATTCTTTCTTAATACAATTCACATGATAAAGATAACTTTCAGAATACTACTATTAATTTTAGTTTGTCATTGCCATACATTCGGCCAAGTAAATAATACACTATTGAAAAATGTCCAATTAAAAATGGACAAGGTATCAGATTATGAAGCAGAAGGTAAATTAAGAACTAATGTTGCTTTCTTAAAATTGCCTATAGCCAAAGTAAAGTTGTATTATAAAAATCCCAATAAATTTAAATTGAAGAGTGAAAATGGAATGTCGTTTGTTCCTAAAGGTTCGATGAGTATAAACCTAAACAACATTTTTTTAAATAATAAATATACGATCATTGATGCAGGTGTTGATAAAATAGGTAATATAGATGTTGTAGTACTTAAACTCTTGCCAGATGATGATAACAGCGATTTAGTGTTAACTACGCTTTATATAGATGCTGTAAATTTTCTAATTCTAAAAAGCAAAACAACCACCAAAGAAAATGGAACCTATGAGCTTCAGATGACTTATGAAAATTATTCGAAATATGGTTTGCCTGACAAAATCATCTTCTCGTTCAATACCAAAGATTACAAATTACCTAAAGGAATTACATTTGATTTTGATGATGGCTCTGCAAAAAAATCAAATGCCCAAAATACGGTCGCTAAAAAAGGAGAAATAGAAATTAAAATTGAAAAATATCAGATAAACAAAGGGCTTTCGAGTGCGATTTTCAAGTAAAAAAAAATTTGAAAGTTGTATTTTCCTATCTTTTTTTTCAAATAAAATCATTTTAAATTATTTGTTAAAAATGAGCGCATTTCGTTGGCTTGTAGCTGTATGTAGCATGTTCTCTCCCGATTCTCGCCTCATTTGTGAGCAACAAATTTGGGCAATAATCAGTCAAAAAGTACAAGTAAAAAAGTAGAGTTGGGCAACAAAAAAGAGAAAGAAAAGTGTACTGAAACTCAATAAAAATAGGCACTTAACAAACAAAAGAAAGTAAATTACTTTCCGATACAGAATTTCAGATTATCTAGAAAATCAATTAGTTATCGAAAATTTTAGTAAAAAAGTGTGCCAAAATTGTAAAAAAAGTGCTGTTTTTTCACCCTTTTTTTGGCACTTTTTTGCTCAAAAAAATGTTGGATAAAATGTTGAATTTGGGCTCTTTTTTACCCGTTTTTCGCTCGTAAAATCAATGTTTTTAAAAACTAAAATAGCATAACGTTAGTATATCAAACTTTTTATAGTTTGCGCTAGTTCCCTGGACTGTGCCAGAATGTGATTTTTTTAGCCAATATTTTGAACCTCTTCAGAGGGAGGAGGTGAATAGTGCATTCCCCCAACATTCTGTTTTTATCATTTACTTGAAGCACATTTTTGATGAGTGTTACGTTAGAATTAATTGTGGTTATAGCTAATTTTGAAATGTGCTTTTTTTAATTAGTTTTGTATTGAGCTTTTACACGATAGCTTAATTATTCATGGCCCAACTACCCCCAGTGGCTACGCAGGCTTCTGGTGGACATCCACACAGCTCTCTTCAGCTTCCGATGCCTGGTTCCGGAACCTTGGCAGTAACATTGGCTACGTTTACCGAAACACCTCTACCAAGAGTAACGGCTTGTCGATACGTTGCGTCCGGGATTAGCAGTGAAGTACGCAGACTTCACTGCTACCCTGAAGGCGTCAGTCCTTCAGATTGAACGGGAGGATTGTGCGTTTGAACTTTCCATGCGAGCAATGGCGCTAGCATTGGGAGAAAATGAAATAGTGTAAGACAACCTAATTTTAAATAATAAAACTATGAAACAACTATTCAACCTTATCTTTTTGTTCGGAGTAATTGCCATATTGGGAGTCTCC
>CAIRUC010000061.1 GCA_903881665.1 uncultured Bacteroidota bacterium
CTGTTAGGATTAGTTTCCTCCAATAATTGTATTTGCAACTTGCAATGCACTCATCATTTCATGCTTCACCTAGCAATTACCTACGACGCGCCCTAAGAACTTCCGCCTTTGCATTCATCTGTGGAACAAACTGTCGACCAAAATTATCGTTCGTAAGCATTATTTTTTCACGATCGTAGATTTCACGAAAATTCATTTGGTTCCATTTTTTTTGTTGATCCAAGTCATGAAGAGTATTAATCATATCCATATAGGACTTGTTACCTTCTCCATTAAATTCCTCGACTGTGCCTGGTCTGAAAAAACGATCATAAATAATTTTAGGGTTGTATTTATCATGTACTGCCACAAGAAAATTAACCTGATCTTGTAGCTGATATTTGAACGAATACAATCTAAAATTCTCTTTTAGAGTTTTGTTGTTTAATACTTCATCAAGTGTTTTACCATTCAAATCAGGAGTTTTGCCATCAGCATTGTAAGCCCATACTCTAACAGCAGCATCAAGCGTTTTATTGTAATTCAAATCATTCGCTTTACTCTTTGCGAACGCTGCTTCACCTTTCTCTTCTTTAAGAGCTCGAGCCTTCGCCGCTGCTGCTTGATTTGCTGCCGCTTCCCTTTCTATTCCCTCTTTATTCGCTTTATCGGATGCTGGTTTATTCGCTTTTACTTGTGCATTTCGCTGCGCATCATTTAGCTTAATTAATTGCTCTTGTTCACCTGCTGCAATACCCGTTTTATCCAATTCACTTTTAATTTTATTACGCTTTAAAATTTCCTCATTTTCTTTCATTATTTTATCTGCTTGTCTTTTCGCTTGAAATTCATCATTTCTTGCGCGATTAGCATTTAAGTTTGCACGTTTTTCTTGGGCATCTATTTGCGCTTGAGATTTGGTTGAGGTTGCTTTTTCTGCTGCTGCTTTCTCTGCTGCTGCTTTTTCTGCTGCTGCTTTTTCTGCTGCTGCTTTTTCCGCGGCAGCCTTCTTTTCAAGTTGTTGAGCGTTTTTATATTTTACGTTTGAACCTGTACATTGCATGTAGTGATTTTGAGCAATCGCTTTTTGCACCTGTAACTCTTCCATGATTTTATTGCAGTTAAACATTTCATGTCGAGCAAGTGTAGATGGTGTATTAGCTAAACGTGCCAATGCTTTTTTTTGAGCTGCAATTTTTAATCTTAAATCATCTATTTGCATTTTATATTGGTTACAATCTTTAACAGGTGCAACAGGGGGGCCAGACACTTCACTTTTCGCTAAATTGCTCATCAATAAAAGTGACGCCAACAAGAGGATTTTAATTTTTGATTTCATGATTAGTAGGTTTTTTATTTTTTTATGACATAAGATATGTCATCAATTTAATTTTTTACGCAGCGCACGCTTAAACCCCACATTTGGTCCCAACTGTCGTAACTCCAGATTCCGTCGTCAAGAGTGTAAAATGAGCGAATGATTCCAGATGTGCCTGTCCAGTAATATCCAGAATAAGAATAGTCACCATATATTGGATATTTAGTTCCTCCAGGAACAATTGATAACCCAGTTGAATTAGTTGAACCTGGGAATGCTTTAATTGCAGATCCACCTAATGAACTTTGTGCACCTTGTTGTGCACCATTCGTAATTGTAGTATCTGCTACTGCATCTACGATTTTTGCCACTTTATTCCAATCCGAATTAGTAGCAACATGCCAACCTGTAGGACATAAGCCAGCAGGATTAGCAACGGCATATGCGTTATATAATTTACCGAAAACCGAAGAGTTGGCCGGAATATTATCATAATCTGCGCAAGCGCCAGATGTGTTGGAAGTCCAATCAGAATCATTTAATCCTGTTAAAATAGTAGTTCCATTGTTATAAGTAGCCGTTCTTAAATTTTCTTTCATCCACCATTTAGCTCCCATTTTCACAACATGATATCCATTCCCATCATTATCATAAACAGCATACTCATTAGTATTAAATGTTGAATCTGCACTATAAATAATTTGACCACCCAAATCAGCAAATGCTCTTACGTGGTATAATTTACCATGTTTTAATCCAGTCAACGAAGCTGTAAACTGTCCGACCCCACTACCAACGGTAATTTTATTTGAATTTATATAATCAGGAAGGGCTAATGTATCCCAGCAAAATCCACGGGAACCTATTGGCAACTGCCCGTTGTAGGCCAAGGTTGCAGACAAAGTTGCACTTGAATCTATGATAGAACTAATACCATCAATTAACAACTGCGCCGCGCCAGTAGTATACACTCTAACAGGGCTATATACTGTTTGGCTGCTTGTTGTAACATACCCTCGCACATAGTACGTAGTTGATGGAGTTAGTTGATTAATTAAAACCGAGAAGCTTCCTGCTGTTGTACTAGGATCTGCTTTTTTATTATTTGAGATTGTAGGCGTACTCTGAATACTATCCCAGCAAACACCACGTTGCACTATTGTTGCATTACCACTAACAACAACAGGAACAGTAATACTTGTTTCACTGATAGTAGCTTGACC
>CAIRUC010000062.1 GCA_903881665.1 uncultured Bacteroidota bacterium
ATCAATATCCTCAATAAGTTGTTTTGGAGGGACGAATGGCGACGTGAATATTACTGTTACAGGAGGCACAACAAATTATTCGTATCAATGGAGTAATAGTGCGGTTACACAAGATTTAACAAACGTTTCAGCAGGAACATATACTGTAACCGTAACCGATGCAAATAATTGTACGGTATCGAATGCGTACACAATTACACAACCAACAGCCTTAAATTTATCGGGAGTAACAACCTCTGTAATTTGCTTTGGCGGAACAAACGGATCGGTAAACATTACAGTTGCCGGAGGCACAACAAATTATTCGTATCAATGGAATAATAGTGCGGTTACACAAGATTTAACAAACGTTTCAGCAGGCACATATACTGTAACCGTAACCGATGCAAATAATTGTACAATATCAAATTCATATGTAGTTTCACAGCCTACATCTTTAGCAGTTGTTGTGAATCCCACAGCTGGTTCTTGTAACCTAGTAAATGGAAGTGCTGTTGCTGTTGCAACTGGCGGTACCCCAAATTATACTTATCTGTGGAATACAGGAGCGATTACTTCTTCAATAATAAATTTAGCGAGTGGCACTTATACAGTAACCGTTACTGATAATAAGGGATGTACCTCTTTTAATTCAGGAACAGTTACAAATTCAGGATTAATAACTATTTATTCAATTAATGTCACCAATGTTTCATGTAATGGCGAATCGGATGGTGTTGTAGATATTTCAGTATCGGGTGGAGTAGGACCATATACCTATTTATGGAGTAACTCAGCAAATAGTCAAGATTTATCGGGCGTTCCAATAGGCACATATGCAGTAACAGTAACCGACGTAAACTCATGTGTCACCACTGCATCCGCAGTAGTTTTTCAGCCATCGCCTATCACAATAAGCCCTATTATTACAAATGTTAGTTGCCATAATGGAGCAAGTGGTAGTATTTTAATATCTGCTTATGGTGGAACTGCGCCATATTCATATTTATGGAACACAGGAACAGTAAGTCAAAATATTTCTTCATTAGTTGCAGGTAGTTATACCTTAACATTAACTGATAATAATAATTGCACGAAAACGCGCACGTATACGATTACTCAACCTACTGCTATTATTGCTATAGCTTCATCTGTGCAATCAACGTGTGGGCAAGCGAATGGCGCCGCTTCTGTAATCGCTTCAGGGGGAACAGGCGCCCTCACTTATTTGTGGAATACGGGAGCTGTTACTTCTTCGATAACAAATTTGAGTGCAGGAAATTATACTGTTACTGTAAGCGATCAAAATAATTGCACGAGATCAACCTTAACAATTTTAACTTCTTTAAACGCTCCTGTAATTAATTCTTCAAGTGTAAATAGTGTTACCTGTTTTAATGGAACAAACGGAAGTGTTGATATTAACGTATCGGGAGGAACAGGTAATTTAAATTATTTATGGAGTAATTCACAATCAACGCAAGATTTAGCGTCACTGCCATCAGGAATTTATACCGTAACTATTACCGATGATAATAGTTGTACTGTTTCAGGTTCTTACTTTGTTGCGCAACCTTCTGCAATTTCATTGTCAGGGTTAGTTACAAATGTATCTTGTTTAAATGCGGCTAATGGAAATATTAATTTATCTGTTGTTGGTGGCACGCCGGGATATACTTATGTTTGGAGCAATGGTTTTGCAAGTCAGGATCCTTCCTTATTAAATGCAGCCATGTATACGGTTACTGTTTCCGATATTAATTTATGTACAGCATCTGCTTCTTATTCTGTTTCACAGCCATCTGTAATTACTATTGTTGGATCAGTTACTGATGTTTTGTGCAACGGACAATTAACAGGCGCATTAGATATTACTGCAACAGGCGGAACCTTCCCTTATTCATTTTTATGGTCGAATGCTTCGGTTACAGAAGATCTTACTAACCTACAAGCAAATCTATATACAGTAACAGTTACTGACGTTAATTCGTGTAGTTCAAATTCAACTTTTGTAGTAAGTCAACCATCAGTGATGGCTATCGCATTTAATTTAATTCAACCAACATGTACGCATAGTAATGGTTCTATTATTGTTAATGCTACAGGAGGTGCTGGTAATTATACGTACCTATGGAATACTGGTGCAGTAACCGACCAAATCGTAAATTGTAGTGCGGGAACATATACAGTAACTATTACCGATCAAAATGGATGTGCTAAAATTCGCACAACATCATTAACTTCAATTACGGGCCCTTCATTAATTTCAATGGTTGTAACAAATGCAACATGCTTTAATGGGACTAACGGATCAATTAATTTAACAACATCAGGAGGAACTTCACCTCTATCTTATTTTTGGAGCAATGCCGCAATTACAGAAGACCTAACCGGACTTACTATAGGTGTATATACTGTAACAGTAACAGATGCAAATAACTGTACTGTTTCTTCAAGTGTAACTATTGCACAGCCAACACAAATCACGGGATCATTTGTTGCAGTTCAACCAGTTTGTAACAATGCTAATGGTAGTTTAACATTAACGGCTTCGGGTGGAACCGCAGGTTATACTTATTTATGGAATACATCATCAGCTGTAAATTCAATTAATGGATTAACAATTGGAAATTATACAGTAACGATAACAGATGCGAATAGTTGTTCACGAATATTGTCTTCATCCTTAACGGGCATTTCAGGGCCAATCATTACAGTTGTAAATGCAATTAATGTTCAGTGTAATGGAACATCCTCTGGAGCCATAGATATTTCCGTTTCAACAGGAACTGGACCATATTCTTATTTATGGTCGACAGGAGCCGTTACAGAAGATTTAATTAATATTCCATTTGGAAACTATACATTAACTGTGACCGATGCTAACAATTGCAGTAGCAGTGAAGTTATAACAATTACTCAACCTGCGATGTTGTCGTTGGCTAACTTCTCTACAGTGAATGCTACCTGTTCACAAAGCAATGGCAGTGCACAAGTCACGCCAACTGGAGGGGTTACTCCTTATTCATATTTATGGAATAATGGAATCGTTACAAATCAGATTTCAAATGTTACTGCAGGAACGTATACAGTAACTGTTACTGATTTTAGTGGATGTTCGAAAATATTAAATATTGGAGTTCCTTTAGCGAATGGGCCAGTGATAAGTCTTGCTTCTAAAACCAATGTTTCTTGTAATGGCGGAAATGATGGTTCAATTGATGTTACAATTTCTGGAGGGTCATCACCTTATTCGTATGTTTGGTCAAATACTGCTTTAACTCAAGATGTCACTGGACTTGCTGCTGGTATTTACATAATACATGTAACAGATATTACAGGATGTTCTGATTCTGCCGCATATACTATTATAGAACCCTCCATATTATTAGTGAACCCTTCAATAACAGATGCTAATTGTGGCAATGCTTCTGGAGGAATTTTGCTCTCTGTTTCTGGAGGAACAACTAATTACACTTATTTATGGAATACTGGTGCGGTAACATCTTCAATTGTTGGAATTGCGGCGGGAGATTATACTGTAACTGTTACTGATGCGCATGCATGTAAATATCAAAATACATATACGGTAGGAAATGTGGCAGGGCCAACAATTATTGTCGACAGCATATTCGATGCTCACTGTTTTGGTGCATCATCAGGAAGAATTTATATATCGGAAACAAATGGAACAAGTCCATTTAGTTTTATTTGGAACGATGGTGCCGTAACGGAAGATAGAATAGCATTAGCTGCAGGAACGTATACTGTAACAATTACTGATATCAATACGTGTACAGCTTCATCAACGATCATTATAGGCCAAGCTACATTAATAGCACCTTCATTTGTTTTCCAAAATGCAAGTTGTAATCAATCAAACGGAAGCCTATTGGTTTCGGCTTCTGGTGGTTTGGGTCCGTATACTTATTTATGGCAGTCAGGGAGTGTTTCAAATCAAATTAGTAATCAGTTTGCAGGAACGTATTCAGTTATAGTAACTGACTCGAGAGGATGTGCTGTAGTTGATTCGGCAACCATTATTAATTCAGGGCAAGCAAGTATTCTTTTACTCACTCAAGTTCATCCTTTGTGTAATGGTTTAAATACCGGATTGCTTACTGTAAACGTGGCAGGAGGGATCTCTCCCTATCAAATTATTTGGTCGAATGGTGATGAAGGTTTAACGGCTGATTCATTAGCTGCTGGGATATATACGGTAACCGTTACAGATCAAACAGCATGCAGCTCACAATCTACTTTTACCATCAATCAGCCTACCCCGCTCACTTTACAATTAACATCGGTTAATGAACATTGTAATAAATCCGATGGTTCCATTTTAGTGAACTCATCTGGCGGAACTGGTTTATGTACTTATGTTTGGTCAACTGCTGCCGTTTCGAATCAGATAATTGGGCTCGTAGCAGGTTTATATACAATAACCGCAACAGATCAAAATAACTGTCAAGCATCATCCTCTGCGGTATTAATAAATATTGCGGCTCCAGTAATTAATGCGAGCACGGTTGTAGATGCAAATTGTTATAATACTGCAACTGGCTCTGTAAACATTGATGTTCAAGGAGGTTCTTTACCGTATACATATATTTGGTCAAACGGAAATTTAAATCAAGATCTCACATTCGCATTAGCAGGAACGTACGCTGTTACAGTTACCGATACCTTTGCCTGTAAGGTGCAATCCTCTTACCTAATTAATCAACCTAGTGAAATAACATTGCAGATTACCGTCGATGATGCAGGTTGTAATAACAATAACGGAAGTATACAAATTAGTACTTCGGGTGGAGTAGGGCCCTATACTTATTTGTGGTCGGATGGTACGATTAATGACAATTTGCAAAATTTATTTGCAGGAAGTTATAGTGTAACTGTAACAGATAATCAATCATGTGCGGCACAGCAGATTATTACTGTTAATAATTTAAATGCAGCTGTTATTTCTCTTGATTCAATTGTTGAGGTTTCTTGTAGCGCTGGAAGTAACGGAGCAATTTATGTGAGCATTTCAGGAGGAGTAAGTCCGTTTAATTACCAATGGTCTAACAATTCTTCGAATAAAGATATTGTTAATGTTCCAGCAGGAATTTATACGCTCACCATAAGCGATAATAATGGATGCCTTTCTGTTTACACTGATACAATAGGAGAGCCAACTGCACTTGGCCTAAGTGCACAAATTACCAATGCCAAATGCGGATTAAATAACGGAATCATTACAGTGATTTATTCGGGTGGTACTGCGCCTTGTACTTATTTATGGAGCAATTCGACTTCGTCGTCTTCAATTTTCGCATTGGCCGCCGCTGATTATACAATAACGGTGACGGATAGCCGTAATTGTTCGGTAGTAGATACTTTTACGGTTGCAAATTCAGGTAACCCTTCCATTGCTTTAGTCGGTATGGATAGCGTATCTTGTAATGGATTATCTGATGGGTCTATTAATATTGATGTAACAGGTGGCGTTGGTCCCTATGCTTATACTTGGATTGGAACTAGTCAAGCAACCCAAAATGTTAGTGCACTAATGGCAGGTGGATATACTGTTATTGTTACCGATTTTGTTGGTTGTACTTCAACAAATTCATATACCGTTTATCAGCCCTCAACCATAAATGTTTCTTTCCCTCAATTAACAAATGCAGCATGTGGTAGTAATAATGGAGCCATTGTTGTTGCCGTAAGTGGGGGTGAGCCAGCCTATAATTTAATTTGGTCGAATGGAGCGGTTAACGATACGATAGTTAATCTTAATGCAGGAAGTTATAGTGTAACGGTAACAGATCAACATGGATGTTCAAAATCAGCGCAAGCAAATATTAGTAATATATCAGGGCCTTCAATTGCCTCTGTTGATTCGGCCAATGTAAGTTGTCCTGGATTAAGTGATGGGTTTATCACAATTTCAGTAGTAGGGGGTACTGCTCCATATACTTATTCTTGGAATTCGCTACCTGATATGACTCCTTCTGTTACTAATTTGTTGGGTGGTGTTTATACAATTACAGTGAAAGATGCATTGAATTGCCTCGTTCTTCGTTCCGTTACAATATCTACTCCGAATCCAATTTTATTGAATCCCGTAATACCTCAAATGAATCCTCCTTATAATCTTTCGTGTTTTGAAAGTAATGATGGAAATATTTTTATAAGTGTTTCAGGAGGTACTTCACCATTCAACTTTGTATGGAGTAATGGTAGTATTACACAAAATATTTCAGGGTTATTAGCAAGTGCATATACCGTATTTATTACCGATGCGAATGGATGTAAGTCAAATGCTAGTTATTCAATTACTGAGCCTCCTCAATTGATTTCAAATGCAGGAACCGATTTTAATGTTTGCGGAGAAACAACTGCTATAATGAATGCTTTGGTTCCTACATATGGAATTGGAAGTTGGAGTGTTCAGGGTGGTCAAGGAGGTATCTTGTTTAATGATTCTACTTCGGCTTTGACTATTGTAAATAACCTTCCTGTTGGCGATCATCTTTTTGAATGGACGGTTACCGATGGAGTATGTGTAGCTAGTTCGCAGGTGTTAGTTTCTGTAACAACTTCTATTCAAGCTATAGCAGGTATTAATCGTAAAGTTTGTGAAGGAGAAATTAATCTGAATGCAACCCGCCCTCAGTTTGGAGAGGGGTATTGGCTTACATTATCGCCAGGTGTTATTATAAATGATTCCTCAAAAGCATTCACGAATGTTGCAAATTTGAATTATGGGAATAACTATTTTCAATGGACTGTCGTAAATGGAACGTGTCGGGATTCTGCTAGTGTAAATATTTATAGAAAAGATTCATTGGAATGTCTTGCTAAAATTCAATTGCCGAATGCGTTCTCGCCAAATAGTGATGGATACAATGATTACTTTATTGTAAAGGGAATAGAAGATTATATCTACAACGATTTCATTGTGTATAATCGATGGGGAATTGTTGTTTATGAAAAATCGGGATACCAAAACTCCTGGAATGGAGTAGGTAATGACGGTAATGTACTGCCTGATGGCACTTATTTTATTTTGTTGAAAATAGATGCTCAGGAAAAAGTGTATAAAACATATGTAGATCTGCGACGATGAAAAAACTATTAATCGCATCTTTTTTGCTTTTGCAATCGTCTTTTTTACTAATGGCGCAGCAAGCTCCGTTAGTAAGTCATTATATGTTTAATGGTTTACTAATTAATCCTGCTTATGCAGGAAGTAAAGAATATGTAAGTGCTACTTTGTTGTATCGTAAACAATGGGCTGGACTTGAAGGTGCTCCTGTTACTTATTCGGGTAGTGTTCATGGTTTGTTTAAAAATAGAAAGTTAGGCTTAGGTGCGTTTCTTCAACAGGATAAGATTGGCGTTACTAAACAAACGGATGCGTATGCCTCTGCCGCGTATCATTTGCCTGTTGGGGATGTTGGAAAACTAAGTGTTGGTTTACAAATGGGCGTAACTAGTTTTAGTTCTAATCTAGTGCAATTAACGTATTGGGATCCGGGTGATAAAGTTTTTGATTATAATTCTTTTACTAGTCTATTGCCGAATGCCGGTCTTGGTGTTTATTATTATCGTCCCTTGTTTTATGCAGGATTGTCGATTCCGTACTTGTTAAGTTATGATGCTAGTCAATTTGCTTCCGTTAATTCATCGAAGCCTGTTCATCGTCAGGATCGTCGTTTTTATGCTACCGCAGGTGGTGTAATTGAGTTTGAAAATGACCTTAAATTGAAGCCTTCCTTTTTGGTGAGAAGTGAGGGAAATACTCCACTTCAATATGATTTAAATTTAAATATACTTATTAATGAAATGTTTTGGATTGGCGCTTCATATCGTTCAAATGATGCGTTAGTAGCCCTTTTCGAATATCAAGTGAATCGTAAATTCCGCATTGGTTATTCTTACGATTATACACTTAGTGAAATTGGTAATTATAATTCAGGCTCCCACGAAGTGATGTTAGGATATGATTTTGGTTATCCTGTTGTAAAAATGAAATCTCCTCGTTACTTTTAGATATGAAGTCAAGTTTGCGTTTTCTGTTGTTTGTGTGCTTTGTTATTTCGCTTCATTCATGTGTGAGTGTTCGTTTGCGTACGGCTAATGAAAATTATGATCAGTCGGCCTACGCACCTGCTGCTATCGATTATGAATATGTTCTTTCTAAGCGTCAGGATAGAGATGCTGTAATTAAATTGGCCGATTGTTATTATCAGATGGGTAATAGTTATAAAGCTGAGTTTTGGTACCGTAGAGCAGTAAAATTGCCAGAGCCTAAATCTGAATGGAGCTTGTACTTAGGCGCATCTCTTATTAAGAATGGTAAATATGATGATGCTAAAACGTATCTCGCTGCTTATTGTGATTTGAATAGAGGCGATTTACGTGCATTCAATATGCTTTCGTCGTGCGATAGCGTTTCTGTTTATTATAGAGATACTACATTGTTTACGGTAAGCCCTATGCGTTATAATGCTCCTGGAATAAATGTTTTTAGCCCTGCTTATTATCGTACCGGAATTGTGTTTTTGTCGGATATGAATTATAAAGGGTTAAGTAAAACCTTGTCTGATTGGACTGGTAAGCGTTATCTCGATTTGTTTTTCGCAAAGAAAACGGATCGTGGTAATTGGCTCGACCCTGAACCACTTCGCGGAGCTGTTAATGGCCGATTTAATGAAGGTCCCGTTGCTTTTACAAGAGATTATAATACGATGTATTTTACGCGTAATAATTATTTGAGTAATAAGGTCGAAAAAAATAAACGTAATGATAATGTATTGAAAATATTTCGTGCCGATTTTGTGGAAGGGCAATGGAATATTGTTGGTGATATCAATATGACAAATGGTGATTTTTCTGTAGGTCATCCTACGTTAAGTAAATCAGGAGATGTTATGTATTTTATTTCGGATATGCCTTGGGGTTATGGTGGTACCGATATTTATTTGTCGAATAAGCAGGGAGAAAAATGGTCGGAGCCAGTTAATATTGGGAAATCGGTAAACTCTGAGGGGAATGAAATGTTTCCTTACCTATATAACGATAGTACACTCTATTTTTCGAGTGATGGACGTGGTGGATTAGGCGGATTGGATGTGTATGAATCTAAGTTTAAAAATGGAGAATGGACAAAGCCATTTAACTTAGGTGCACCTGTGAATTCTCCGCAAGATGATTTTAGTTTTATTATTGATACTTTAGGTTTAAATGGATATTTTTCTAGCGGACGAGGATCGGGGAATGATAAGATTTATTCGTTCGTTATGAATCCGCCAAGATTACTAGTTAATGTGAAAGTTAGCGATCAAAATTCGCATGCTCTTGTTGGTGGTGCAAATTTGAATGTGGTGAAAGATGGAAAGGTGATTCGATCTGTTACTTCGGATGGCTCGGGATATTTGCGTGTGTTAGTAGATCCTGGACATGATTATGATTTTATATGTGATCATCATGATTTTTATTTACGCAAAGCTTCTGTTTCCACCATAGGAAAAAGATTTTCGGATACACTTTCTGTAAATATTGATCTAAAGAAAATTGTATTGAATAAATCGTTTATTTGGTATGGCATTGCGTTTAAGAAAAAAGATTTTCAAATTAAAACATCTGCTACTGAATCACTCAATCTATTGCTTGATTTATTAAAAGAGAATCCTCGTTTGGAAGTCGAAATCGGTTCTTTTACAGATAGTCGTGGTGCCGAAACGGATAATTTAAGATTAACGCAATCGCGTGCCGATTTTGTTGTAAAGTATTTAACTGATCATGGGTTAAATCATTCGCGTTTTACAGCAAAAGGTTATGGCGAATCGAAGTTGTTAAATAATTGCGTGAATGGTTTGTTGTGTATCGAAGAAGAGCATGAGATCAACAATCGTATTGAAATAACAGTGAAGAATATCGCTGATTTAAATACTAAATGAAATCGCCTTTAATTCCTTTGGCTGAAAGATTAAGGCCTCGCTTACTTGATGAAATTGTGGGTCAAAAACATCTCACAGGACCCGATGGTATTTTACGTCGCTTGCTAATTAACGGTTCTCTTCCCTCGATTATTTTTTGGGGATCACCCGGAATTGGTAAAACAACGTTAGCTTTTATTCTTGCTGGTGAGGCTGGGTTGCCAATGTTTTCGTTAAGCGCTATTAATGCCGGAGTGAAAGATGTACGCGAAGTGATTCAGTCGGCGAAGGAAGTTGGGAAAGCTGTTTTATTTATTGATGAAATTCATCGTTTTAATAAATCGCAACAAGATTCTTTGTTGAGCGCTGTTGAACAAGGGATTATTGTTTTGATTGGTGCTACTACCGAAAATCCTTCTTTCGAAGTAATTCGACCTTTATTGTCGAGATGCCAGGTGTATACTTTAAATCCCCTTGCGCCTGATGAAATGACTGCATTGCTGCAACGAGCTATTACCGAAGATGAATTTCTGAACGAACGAAATGTAGTTTTAAAAGAAACGGGAGCGCTTTTTAATTTAGCAAATGGTGATGCTCGTAAATTATTAAACTTAATAGAACTTGTTACACAAGGAATAGCTGAAACTCCTGCTGTTATTACAGATGAGGTAGTCATGAGAATTGCACAACAACGCATTGCTGCTTACGATAAAGGTGGCGAACAACACTACGACATCGTTTCTGCTTTTATAAAATCAATACGCGGGAGTGATCCCAATGCGGCATTGTATTGGTTGGCTCGTATGGTTGAAGGTGGAGAAGATGCTAAGTTTATTGCTCGTCGTTTGCTTATTCTTGCTAGCGAGGATATCGGTAACGCAAATCCGAATGCTTTGTTAATAGCTACAGCATGTTTTCAGGCCGTTGAAATGATTGGATATCCCGAGTGCATTATTAATCTTTCACAAGCAGTTGTTTATTTAGCTTCATCAGTAAAAAGCAATGCTAGTTACATGGGCATTAAGATGGCTCAGAAAGCTGTTCGCGATTATGGCGACCATCCTGTGCCGATGCATTTAAGAAATGCACCTACCGCTTTAATGAAAGATATGAATTATGGCGAGGGTTATCTGTACGCGCATAATTATGAAAATAATTTCGCCGATATCGAATTTATGCCAGATGCAATAAAAGGATTGACGTTTTATGAGCCCGGAAATAATGCGCGCGAAGCTGAGTTAAGAAAATTCTTGAAAGATCGCTGGAAGCAAAAGTACAATTACTAGTTGCAGACGTTAATGAGATGAAGTCCTTATGTATTGTGCGGAATCTAGCTGTTATCTATTTTCGGTTTCTTTCATTTTCTAAGTCGTTTCTTCATATGGGTATTTTTTAAAGATTTATTTTAATTTCGTAACATGGTTTCAATATTACATAATCAATCATTAAAATCGTTTAATACATTTGGACTCGATGTTTCTGCTCGCTATTTAGTGGAAGTTCATTCATTAGATGAATTGAAAGGATTGGTGAAATCTGAAGAGTATTTATCAGGCCAACATCTTTTTTTGGGTGGAGGAAGCAACGTGCTTTTCACCCAAGATGTGAAGGGGTTGGTAGTAAGAAATTTGTTGAAGGGGATCGCAGTCGTAAATCAATCTGCCGATGATGTATATGTGAAGGTTGCTTCTGGTGAAGTTTGGCACGAATTCGTTTTAAATTGCATTGCCAATGGATGGGCTGGAGTAGAAAATTTAAGTTTAATTCCAGGTAGTGTAGGAGCAGGCCCAATGCAAAATATCGGCGCATATGGCGTAGAGTTGAAAGATGTTTTTTATGAATTGGAAGCGCTCGATCTTGAATCACTCGAGGTAAAAGTGTTTTCAAAAGAAGATTGCAAATTCGGTTATCGCGAAAGTGTTTTTAAGCATGAATTAAAGGGAAAATATTTCATTACTTCTGTAACTTTTAATCTTCAGCAGCATGCTACTCTGAATACCTCTTACGGAGCAATTCAACAACAGCTCAATTTAAAAGGAATAGCTGCGCCGAGTATTAAAGATGTAAGTGATGCCGTAATTGCGATTCGTTCAACTAAATTACCAAATCCTAATGTGCTTGGTAATGCAGGTTCGTTTTTTAAAAATCCGGAGGTAGAATCAACTTTATTCAGTGAATTGAAAGCCGCACATCCTGATATTGTAGGTTACCCATTAGAAAGCGGTAACGTGAAGTTGGCTGCAGGATGGTTGATTGAGCAATGTGGATGGAAGGGCAAGATCGTAGGGAATTGCGGCTCTCATAAAGATCAGGCGCTCGTTTTGGTGAACTATGGAGGTGCAACTGGTGCGGAAGTTTATGCACTTGCCCTATCGATAAAAAAGTCGGTTTTCGAAAAGTTTGGGGTTGAAATCAATCCAGAGGTGAATGTGATTTAATGTTTAGAACATTGCTCGCTGATGAAATAGAAAGGAGAAAAATCGCAATAGATTCTGTTTGGAATCATTGATGTTCAGCTGTATATAAATAAAATGCAAGCTGTTTTTTTGTTAGAGCACCTTATTTAGCAAATATTTGGAATGACCGTATAAAAGAAATGGCCGGCAAAAATGCCGACCAGTCTTTGTTGGTAGCGGGGATAGGACTCGAACCTATGACCTTTGGGTTATGAGCCCAACGAGCTACCTCTGCTCCACCCCGCACTGTTTATGAGGCTGCAAATGTATGCATTAAATCTAATGTAACAAGTTATTCTGTTGAAATATGTTTTACGATTGATAAATAAATAGATAGGTCGTACTTCTTACGGACATTATTCAATGATTTGCTTTTTAGTTCAAATTGATTTGTCAAGTTTAAAACATATAATACCCACATCGTCATTTCGCAGCCAACAACACACAACGCTTATTCTTTTGATAGCATTCGCCATACGCCGTCCCAATTTGAATCTAAATTATGGGTGTTAAGGTTTTTTATTCTTTCTAGGTAAGCTGCTGATGGTTTGCAGTTGTGTTTTTCAACCAATTCAATGAAAATAGCATTAGCGGCTAGCCAATCTTGTTTTCTGTAGGCGTCTAAGGCGATGCTAAATCGCGAACGACGATTGTTTTCTTCTAGTGTTAGTTCCTCTGCCAAGGCAAGTAATTCATACACTCTTACGGGCTCCGTTTTTCCTTTAAGTATTATCTGATCAATTTCATTTGATTCAATATGGTTGCCCGCCATATGCATCGTATTCTCCGACATCAAAATCTGGGTGCCATATCCTTTATTTGCTGCTTCCAACCTCGACGCCATGTTTACAATGTCTCCCATTACAGTATAATTACGTGCTGTATCACTTCCAATATTTCCAACTACTACTTCTCCTGTGGCAATGCCAATGCGTATGTTTATTTCAGGTATGTTTTTCCTAAGGCCTAATAAATCAGGAAGCTCATTAATAAAATATTTCAAGGCAGTGATTTGTCTTAATGCGGCCCGGCACGCTGCGGCTGCTTGCTCTTCTTCTTTTATAAATGGAGGTCCCCAATATGCCATAATCGCATCACCAATATATTTATCAATAACACCCTGTTCTGCCTGTATGCACTCAGACATAACCGTAAGATACCGATTTATCATTTTTACAAGTCCCGTTGGAGAAAGATTTTCGCTGATTTTTGTAAATCCAGCTATATCACAAAAAAGCACTGTCATGATTTGTTTTTGTCCAGCAAGCATATCTTGTCGTCCCGGAATAATTATTTTTTCTACTATGCGTGGATCGATATAGGTACTCATAAGGTTTTGAAGATCTTCCTTTCTGCGGAGTTCTTCAATCATTTTATTTAAACTATCTCCCAATTGACCAATTTCGTCTTGTGGCAAACCTATAATATTAACCGAGAGATTTCCGTCGTGCACTGCTTTGGTCGACTGAAGCAGACTTAATAATGGTCGAGCAAGTTTGCGCGAAAGAATCCATGCACCCCATAATCCAAGTAAAATTGCAAGGAGTGAAATAATAAAACTGCTCCAAAGAACATTTTGCTCGGCTTTAATAGCCCCATTCACTGAAAAACGAGCTAATTCCATTGCTAATTTCTGCAGTGATGATCTTTTTTGCTGTAACAAGGTTTGTCCTTGAATATTAATTTCCATTAACTCTTTATAATTTGCTACTTCTTTTGCTTTTTGCTTATTTAAGATTTTTCTTGCAATAGCATTTTGTTGAATAAAAGTAGTTTCAATACTTGATACAATCTCTCGTGCTTGGGCATACAATTCTCTTTCTTTATTGTCATCCGGAAGGTTTGAAAGGTCTTTTTTTAATAAAGCAATGTCATCAATTACGGCTTTGGTAAAGAGGTCGAAATTCGGTTCGGCCTCTTTTATAACACTAGAGTCAGAATCTGTTAATGAGTATTCTCTATAAAGACGCTCAAAAGCAATTCTTCTTCTTAATCCCGCTTCATTAAGTTCTGCCGCATGATTAGCAATAGGAATACTTACTTCTGATATATCGTTCACTTTATTTCCAAGTGTTAACACCGCCTTGCTATTTAAAATGGCAACAATAATCATCATTATCAGTATGCCTACTGCAAGTCCAAAAATTTTAAGCGCTATTGAGTGTTTCATTGTTTATTATTGATTATTGCAGAAAGTAATAATTGCGTAAGCCAAGTGCTCTTTCGTGGCTTAATCGTTATTTTAATAGATGCTTATTTGTGAATGTTATTATTGAATGATGAATGGATCTTCAATTGTAATTTACAATGGGGTTTTAGCGACATTAATTTAGCCGCGCAAAACCAACCTAGATTGCCAAATATAGTTCTTTATAGGTCTTAAATCCAAGAGTGAGCTTGTGAATCTTTTTAAGGACTGCAAATGCAAATTAAGTAACTTAATTTTAAGATAATCACAATTTTATACATTTCTATTTTTTTATTTCCTAAATATCTTCAATAGTTATATATTTGTAAATATTGAAGAT
>CAIRUC010000063.1 GCA_903881665.1 uncultured Bacteroidota bacterium
ATTAGCATGTTACCAAACAGCAAGCTTCAATACAGGATCATGTGCTTGGGATGTAACAGGAACTCAACCTGCAATGCCAACATTAGCATGTTACCAAACAGCAAGCTTCAATACAGGATCATGTTCATGGGTAGTAACAGGTACAGCAGCAGCAGCTATTGTAACTACAACTTCAGCATGTGATACGTATACATGGTCAGCAAATGGACAAGCATACACCTCTAGTGGAACGTATTCTTACAGTTCAAACTGTCAGGATTATACATTAAACTTAACGATTAACGCATCAGTTACTTATTATGCAGATGTAGACGGTGACGGATACGGAAATAGTGCATCGCCAGTATCATCATGTACAGGAATGCCATCAGGATCAGTAGCGAACTCAAGTGACTGTAATGACAACAACGCGAACGTAAATCCAGGAATGACTGAGGTATGCGGAAACGGAATTGATGATAACTGTAACGGATCAACAGACGAAGGATGTGGATGTGTAAATCCACCAACAGCGAATGCAGGATCATACACATCAATTTGCGTAGGACAAACAGTATTATTAAGTGGAACAATTGGCGGTGGAGCAACTAACGCTTCATGGACAACGAATGGAACAGGAACTTTCAGTCCATCAGCAAACGTATTAACAGCGACGTACATTCCATCAAGTGCAGATTATGCATCAGGAAACGTAACGTTAACGTTAACAACAGATGCAACAGCACCATGTTCATCGGCTTCAAGTACAGCATCATTAATATTTGTACCAATTCCAGCAGCACCGGGCGCAATAACAGGAACAACATCTTATTGTAATCCAGGCCCTGCATTGTACACATATTCAATTGCCCCAGTAGCTGGAGCGAGTACATATACATGGACTGTTTCAACAGGAGTAACAATTATTGGCAATGCAACAGGAAATTCAGTACAAGTAAGATTTGTAGATGCAAATGTACAAGTAGGCCTTCTTGCAACAATTTCTGTAGCGCCAAATAACAGTAATGGATGTTTTAGTGCAACATCGTCAAGTGTTACAATCACAGCAGCAGTAGCAGCGCCGGTAACACCGCCATCGATTTCAGGCCAAGACAAAGCATGTGCTGGAGATATTTGCACATATTCAATTGCAGCAGTAGCTAGAGCAGCGCAATATAACTGGACCTTCCCAACAGGAACGACAATTATTAGCGGAGGCACCAGTAACATCATCACCGTACAATACGGAGCAGGATTTACAGGAGGAACTATAGCAGTAACAGCGAGCAATCAATGTGGATCAAGTGCTGCACGTACACGTGCTGTATCACAAAACAACTTAGGCGCCCCTGCATCAATCAGTGGTTCAATAGAGGGAGTATGTGGTGCAAGCGGAGTAGTGTACACCGTAGCGCCAGTATCAGGAGCAATCAGCTATGTATGGACAGTACCTGCAGGAGTGAGCATCCTAGGCGCAACTGATGGATCATCGATCACAGTATCGTTCAGTGGTTCATTCACAACAGGCTCAATTACAGCAGCAGCATCAAACAACTGTGGAACAGGATTAGCGCGTAGCTTATCAGTAAAAGCTGCACCAGGCTTACCAGGTGTAATCAGCGGACCAATCACAGTATGTACAACAAGTCCTCAGACATACAGCATTGCAACAGTATCAGGAGCAAGTTCATATACATGGACAATCCCAGGTGGTGGAACAATCAACTCAGGTCAAGGAACGAAGATTATCAACATGACATATGGCCCAGTAGCCTCTGCAAATGGAATCGTAACTGTGAAAGCAGTGAATGCCTGCGGAATATCAGCAGTACGTATCTTAGCAGTAGTGTCAACAGTATGTCCACGTGTTGGAGAGTCTACATCATTGAACATGGTAGCTTATCCAAATCCGGTGAGTACAGAACTTACAGTAGAGTTCGGTTCATCGTCGGCACAAAATGCTAACATTACATTACGTGATGCAGCAGGACGCATCGTTTATGCAGAAAGCAAAGGAGTTGCAGAAGGGTTCAATTCAGCGAAAGTAAGCGTTGATGGATTTGCTTCAGGCATCTACATGTTACAATTGCAAATGAACGATCGTACTGAACAAATCAAAGTATTTGTGACTAATTAATTAGTCGTTCAAATAACGATCATTAAAAAGAAACGGCTCCCCAAAAGGGAGCCGTTCTTTTTTTAGGGATATTTGGATGATTGGTTGTTAGAATAATTAAAGTGAATCAACAACAACTTTTAAAAGGAGCTTTTCTGCTCGCTCACTCTAATCGTGGAAAGTAATTTCGGTAATAAAAAACAGATAACGTTTTGCAGAAGGATGATAAATTAATTATTGCTTTGCATTAAAATTAATGAGCTTCAAGCCAATTCAAACCTGCTCCTACTTCTACTTCAACCGGAACAGATAATGGCAATGCAGTTTTCATTAATTCAAGCACAATAGGTTTAACAATTTCAATTTCATCTTTATGCACATCAAAAACTAATTCGTCATGTACCTGTAGTAACATTTTCGATTTTAAATTCATCGCATTGAATCGATCATGCAATCTAATCATTGCTAATTTAATCATGTCGGCTGCAGAGCCCTGTATTGGAGCATTGATAGCATTTCTCTCTGCAAATCCGCGCACTGTTGCATTGTTCGAGTTTATATCGCGCAAATTTCTTCTTCGCCCTAAAATAGTTTCTACAAATCCATTGTCTCGAGCTGATTGAATAGAGGAATCCATGAAATCTTTAATCAATGGGTATTTAATAAAATACTGATCAATAATTTCAGCGGCTTCTTTCCTAGGAATATTTAATCGCTCACTTAATCCGAATGCGCTAATCCCATAGATAATTCCGAAATTTACCATCTTCGCTTTTCTACGCATGTCAGAAGTTACTTCTTCTAGCGCTACGCCAAAAACTTTAGATGCAGTGGCCGAGTGTACATCCAAATTATTATGAAATGCTTCAAGTAATCCTGGGTCTTTACACAAGTCTGCCATGATACGCAACTCAATTTGTGAGTAATCGGCGGAGAGCAAAATATAATCTTCGTTCCGTGGAATAAATGCCTTTCGCACTTCTCTTCCCCGCACGGTTCGTATCGGAATATTTTGAAGGTTTGGGTTGTCAGAACTTAATCGGCCAGTAACAGCTACAACTTGATTATAGGTGGTATGTAATCTTCCTGTTCGTGGGTTTACTAATAATGGAAGCGAGTCAACATAAGTACTCTTAAGTTTTACTAATTCGCGATAGTCAAGAATTTTATCAATAATAGGATGCTTCCCACTAAGCTTAGAGAGAACATCTTCGCTCGTAGCATATTGACCCGTTTTTGTTTTCTTTGGTTTTTCTGCAACTTTTAATACTTCAAATAAAATATCGCCTACCTGTTTAGGTGAAGAAATATTGAACGCTGTTCCCGCAAGATTTTGAATTTCTTGGTCTATAGCTTTAATATCTGATTCAAGTGTTTTACTGAATTCATTCAGCACTGGAATGTCAATTTTAATACCTTCTCTTTCCATCGCTCCTAAAACGGGAATCAATGGAATTTCTACTTCGTAAAATAATTTTTCAGTATTACTTTCTTGTAACATCGAATTAAATTTATTTTTAAGTTGAATCGTTATGTCGGCATCTTCTGAAGCGTATTCTGAAATAATTTCTAAAGGAACATCTCTCATGCTTTGCTGATCTTTTCCTTTTTTACCAATTAAAGTTTCAATAGAAACCGGTGCATAATTTAAGTACGTTTCAGCTAATATATTCATGTTATGACGCATCTCTGGTTGTATTAGATAATGCGCAACCATGGTGTCGAATAAAGGGCCTTTTACCTCTATATTATACCAGTTTAAAACATTTATGTCATATTTTAAATTTTGGCCTATTTTAATGATGTTGGGATGCTCGTAAATAGGTTTAAATTCATGTATTAATGCTAATGCATCATCATAATTTTCTGGAACTGGAACATACCATCCTTGATGCTTACTAACAGAGAAGGATATCCCCACTAACTCTACTTGATTCGAATCTATACCTGTTGTTTCAGTATCGAAACTTAGCTCTTTAGCAGATAGTAATTCCTGAATTAATTTCTTCCTTTCTTCTGTGGTAGTTATAGTTGTATAGCGATGTTCTGTATTCTGTATCGTATTATAGTTGATTTCTGAATTTTCTTCTGATATAGCTGAAGCAAAGGATACGGCTTCAGTTGGCGCTGCAAACAAATCAAATTGGCCGGTTTTGTTTTCAGTCGCTTTTGCAGGTATAGCAATTTCTTCTCCTAAAATATTTTGAGCCATTTTTCGGAATTCCAATTCAAGAAACAATTCTTTCAATGCTTCTTTATTTGGCTCTTCCATTTTTAATTCTTCTACATTAAAAGGAGTAGGTACATCGCAGTGAATAGTCGCCAGCATTTTCGACATGACCGCCATTTCTTTATTATTTTCTACTTTTTCTTTTAGCTTGCCTTTTAGTTGGGCTGTATTTTCTAAAAGATTTTCTACTGAACCAAATTGTTGAACTAAGATGGTGGCCGTCTTTTCGCCAACGCCTGGAATTCCTGGAATATTATCGACTGCATCTCCCATCAATCCCAAAATGTCAATCACCTGGGAAGGACGCACAATGCCATATCTATCACAAACTTCTTTTACTCCTAATACTTCAGCCCCGTTTCCATTGCGTGCTGGTTTGTAAATTAATACTTTGTCGGTCACTAACTGTCCATAGTCTTTATCGGGTGTCATCATATAGGTGATAAAACCTGCCTTTTCAGCTCTTACCGAAAATGTTCCTATTATATCATCTGCTTCATACCCATCAAGTTCTATTGCCGGAATATTAAAGGCGCGTACTAATTGTTTGATATAAGGAATTGAAATGGAAAGATCTTCAGGCATTGCTTCGCGATGTGCTTTGTAATCAGCAAAGGCTTCGTGACGATAAGTTGGGGCTGATGTATCAAATACAACCGCCATGTGAGTCGGATTTTCCTTTTTTATTACATCTAGCAATGTGTTCGTAAAACCAAACATGGCCGAAGTGTTTAATCCTTTAGAATTGATTCTATGATTTGTGCTAAAAGCGAAGTAGGCACGGTAAACAAGTGCCATTGCATCGAGCAAAAAGAGTTTCTTTTGATTTTCTTCCATTATAATTAGCAAATTTGAAGGCCCGAAGTTAAATGCTATTTCAGTTCGTACCTTTGTTTCTAAAATAAATAAAAATGAACATCGAACATCTGCGTGATTTTTGTATAGCGAAAAAAGCGGTGGAAGAAACTTTTCCCTTCGATGAGGATACACTTGTGTTTAAAGTGATGGGTAAAATGTTCGCGCTTACTAGCTTGAGTGAGTCTAACTCCGTTAACTTGAAATGCGATCCCGATTATGCAATCGAATTAAGAGAGCAATTTAATGATATAAAGCCAGGTTTTCACATGAATAAGAAATACTGGAATACCGTTTCGTTTGACGGTGACGCAAATGACCTTTTAATCTTCAAATTGGTGGATCATTCTTATGATGAAGTAGTAAAAGGATTGTCTAAAAAAGCACAAGCCGAATTGAAGTCTTAATAAATACGTTCTGTTTCTACAATTTGTGGTTTTTGATTAACATCAGCATAAAAAAAAAGGTATTTATCGCCACCCGATTTTATGTTTAATTTATTAATCACTTTTTCTGCATCTTCCGGGAAATTTCTAAAAACTAAATGATAATATTTATTTTTAAATTCAGTTTTTAAATTCTTTATATCATAATTGAAATGACCAAGTACTTTGTAACATCTCCCAGGAAAAAAAGTTATTAATTGTTCCCCACTATATAAATGTGTATTGGAATTTAATTTTATTAATTCAAAATAGTTAGCAACAGATTTGTAGGCCCCCGCTTTTATAATTGAAGCCTGCGGATCATATAAATAATTTGAAATAAATCCTTTTGACGCAGCAAGTGTTTTTTCATTTCTATAATCAAATTTAAACTCGGAATTTTTATTTTCAAATAATTCAGTGCAAATAATTTCGGGATTTTCGGTTGCCTTTTCATCAATGTAAAAAAGCAATTCTTTGCATTCATCTTTTATACTAACAACATTTACGGTGGTCACTTTTCCTAACTCACGAATGGCTTCCGTAATATCAAGCATAGGGCCTACTTTTAATAAAAGCTTGGGTGTAGCGCGGAGAATTTGTGTTTTTAATTGCAAAACATTGGGCAGTAGGTCCGATAAACGAAATGCCCTTCTGTCATTATCGTCCCTTCTTGAGGGGTCGAGATAAATCAAGTCAAATTCATTAGGGCTGAGGTTTACAACAAAATCCTCCGCCGTACTATGTTGAAATTCAATATTATGTAGCCCTAGGGCGTCAAAATTATGGGTTGCATATAATATCCTAGACGTATTTGGTTCAACATACACTACAGAATTAGAAATTTTCGCGAAAGCCGCAGTGTCTACTCCTAATCCGCCCGTTAAGTCGGCAATACGGCCTTTGGGTATAAATTTTTGTTTGTTTTGAGCTGCTAATTTCGATGAGCATTGCTCCAAAGCAGTTTTGTCAGGGTAAATTATCGTTTTTACTTGGTGCCAGTCAGGTAGTTTTTTAGCTGCAATTTTTCGCCCGCTAATTTGGGTAATCAAAAAACTAACAGGCAACTCTTTTTTGCCAGCCCACTTCAAAGCCAATTTTGCCGTATCAGCCCCTTCATTTTCAGCTAAAATTTGGCTGATTTCAGGGTTTTTTATCAATTCGATCCAGTTCATCACCCCAAAGATGCAAAAAGAGGTCTCAAACTGACACTTCTCTTTCAATTTTTACCCAAAACACCCTCACAATTTCTGATATTTGCAGGCTTATTTATCCCAATCATGAAAAAACTCATCAATTACTTCTTTCAGGGGCTACTGTTTGTGGTACCTACAGTAGTAACTTTTTATGTTGTTTACCTCTGCGTTTTGTGGATGGATAACCTACTTCCTATTAAAGTTCCGATCCCTATTCCTGGTTTGGAAGGCAATAACTTCCCTGGCTTGGGAATTCTGTTTATTGTAGCGGTAATTACTGTTTTGGGTTATATCGGAACTAGTTTCGTTCGTAATCCTTTCTTCGTGATTTTTGAGGGGCTGATAGAAAGAACCCCTTTGTTGAAAGTAATTTATTCTTCGGTGAAGGATTTGATTGAAGCTTTCGTAGGAGAAAAGAAACGTTTTACTCAACCAGTGCTGGTAACAATCAATAATAATCCATTGGTTCAGCGTATTGGATTTGTAACTGAAAATGACTTAACAGATTTAGGTTTGCAACAAGATCGCATGGCTGTTTATCTGCCATTCTCTTACGGATTTAACGGGCAACTTGTAATTGTTGATTCTAATAATGTAACGAAGCTAGATGCTTCTGGAACTGAAATGATGAAGTTCGTAATTTCAGGAGGAGTAACTGATATTTAAATTTTTATAATTAATCATGAAAAAATTACGCTTGCTATTTATGATGATTTCAATATCATCATTTTCTTACGGACAAAATGTTATAGTTGATGAAGGGTTAGAAGCGCTTGGCGAAGGATACAATAATGCGATTCGTGTTTTTGTTCCGTATACAAACGAAAAAGTGCTTACGAAGAATTGGAATGAATTTTTAAAAAAGAATCATGCAAAAGTAAAATCAGGTAAGTCAAATACAATTATAGGTTTATACACCGTTATTAACGGAATCGGTCCTGATTCAATGACAGTTTATTCGAAGATAACAGAATTACTCAACGGATTTCAATTAGCAGCTGTTTTTCAACGCGGTAATGATAATATCTCTTCTGTTCGTCACCCAAAGGAAGCCTCAATGATCCAGGGATTATTAAAACAATGGGGACTTGATATTAGCAGAGAAGCCCTCGCTGAAAAAGTCGAGGAAGCAGACGATGTTTTAAAAGGACAAAATAAAGACAAACGTAATTTTGAAAATAATACGAAGTCGCTAGAACAGAGTAATGAGTCGATGAAAAAACAAATAGAAGAAAACGAAAAAAAGAGCGAAGAAAACTCAAAAAAATTAATGACTCTTCAAAAAGAAATTGAAAATCAAACAATACTAATTGGCGGTATAAAAGCAAAGCAACTCGAATTAAAATGACAAATAACGATAATATTCTCATCTTAGGATCAGGAGGTCAAATTGGAACTGATCTTGTTTATAAACTACGAAATGATTTGGGCGGCGATCGCGTAATTGCCGCCGATTTAAAAGATCAAGATGGCTACCTTAAAGAAAGCGGACCCTTTTATACGCTCGATGTTTTAGATGCTCAATCTGTTGCTGATATTATTCGCGCGCATAAAGTGAAGCGTGTGTATCTTTTGGCTGCTTTGTTAAGTGCAACCGCTGAACAGAAAATGAAATCCGCATGGAAGTTAAATATGGAAGGCCTTTTTAATGTTTTAGATATTGCTCGTGAATTAGGTGGACTAAGAGTTTTCTGGCCAAGCAGTATCGCTGTATTTGGTCCTACTACACCACGTGTGAATACTCCTCAATATACCGTCATGGAGCCAACAACGGTTTATGGAATAAGTAAACTTTCGGGTGAATTGTGGTGCGAGTATTATTTCAAAAAATTCGGAGTTGATGTTAGAAGTATTCGCTACCCAGGCTTAATCAGTTATAAAGCGCTGCCAGGTGGCGGAACGACTGATTATGCTGTCGATATTTATCATCAAGCACTCGATAAAGGTTCGTATAATTGTTTCCTAAAGGAAGATACAGCTTTACCAATGATGTATATGCCCGATGCTATTCGTGCAACATTAGAGTTGATGGAAGCGCCTTCGGCAGATGTGAAGATAAGAAGTAGTTATAACCTTGCAGGAATCAGTTTTACTCCTGAGCAAATTGCTGCTGAAATTAAAAAGCATATTCCGGAATTTAAAATTTCGTACGAACCAGATTTTCGACAAGCTATTGCTGATTCATGGCCTCAATCTATTGATGATTCTCGTGCGCAGCAAGACTGGGGATGGACCCCAAAGCATAGTATGGAATCAATGACGAAGGATATGTTAATGCATTTAAATGAAGCACGTCAAAGTGCCTAAAAATCGAGTTATTTTATTATGGAACACCCTTTATTTTTAACAAATTCTCTTTCGCGACAAAAAGAAAATTTTGTACCCATAAACCCTCCTTTAGTAGGGTTGTATGTTTGTGGACCTACAGTTTATGGTGAGGCGCATTTAGGACATGCACGTCCTTATATCACTTTTGATGTTTTAAATAGATATCTAACTCATTTAGGTTATAAAGTCCGCTACGTTCGTAATATCACCGATGTTGGTCACCTTGAAAATGATGCCGATGAAGGTGAAGATAAGATTGCTAAGAAAGCTCGACTTGAACAACTAGAACCCATGGAAGTGGTGGAACTTTATACTGGAAGTTTTCATGAATCGATGCGTCAGCTAAATAATAATCCACCAAGTATCGAACCGCGTGCTTCTGGACATATCATTGAGCAAATAGAAATGATTAAAAAAATCATTGCTAACGGTTACGCATATGAGTCAAATGGCTCTGTTTATTTTGATGTGATCAATTATAGTAAAGCACATGATTATGGAAAACTTTCTGGTAGAGTAATTGAAGATTTGATAGCTGGTGCAGGAAATGAACGTAGAGAATTAGAAGGACAAAGCGAAAAACGTAATCCTGCAGATTTTGCTTTATGGAAGAAAGCAAGTCCAGAACATATTATGCGATGGCCTTCTCCTTGGAGCGATGGTTTCCCTGGTTGGCATATCGAATGTTCGGCGATGAGTGGAAAATATCTTGGTGAAACTTTTGATATTCATGGCGGCGGAATGGATTTGCTTTTCCCGCATCATGAAAGTGAAATTGCTCAGTCGAAAGGTAGTTGCGGAAAGGCGCCCGTAAAATATTGGATGCATAATAACATGATTACTATTAACGGACAAAAAATGGGAAAGTCGTTGGGTAATTTTATTACTCTTCGCCAATTTTTTACCGGCAATCATAAATTGTTGGAGCAATCATATAACGCAATGGCTATTCGTTTCTTTATTCTACAAGCGCATTATCGTAGTACTTTAGATTTCTCAAACGACGGATTAATAGCTGCTGAAAAAGGATATAATCGAATTATGGCAGCATTAGAGGTGCTACCTTCGCTCGAAGCATCCGACACTTCTACATTTGATGTAAATGAATTGTCGAAAAAATGTTATGATGCAATGAACGATGATTTGAATACAGCAATTGTTCTTTCTCATCTGTTCGATGCGGTGCGCGTAATTAATTCAGCAAAGGCCGGAACAGAAAAATTAACAGCAGTTGATATCAATGCATTGAAAGCAATAATGAATACGTTTGCTTTTGATATACTTGGATTGCACGCTGAAGAAAAAAAATCAGACGATGATTTAGATAATGTAATGAGACTTTTATTAACCATGCGTACCGATGCAAAAGCTAATAAAGATTTCGCTACTTCTGATAAGATTCGCGATGAGTTAATAAAATTGAATTTCACAATTAAAGATAGTAAAGATGGATCTTCGTGGAGTAAAATGTAGTTTTAAATGGATTTTAGTTAGCATTTCATTAATCCTTGTTTCTTGTAATAATGATTCAACTACAAACAGTAGTTCAGCTACTGTAAATAGTGTAAAGGCCGCTCCAGCAGCACCAATTTTTAATAGTGATTCGGCTTTTGCATTTGTAAAAAGGCAAACTGATTTTGGACCTCGTATTCCTAATTCTGTTTCACAATCGAAATGTGCAATATGGTTAGCGGCAAATATGAAACAATTTGCAGATACTGTTATTGTTCAGAGTTTCCAAACTCGTGGCTTTGATGGAAAAACGTTAAATGGAAAGAACATCATCAGTTCATTTAATCCAACTAAAGGAAATCGTGTATTGTTATGCTCGCATTGGGATTCGCGTCCTTGGGCTGACCAAGATAGCATAGATAAGGATAAGCCAATTGATGGAGCAAATGATGGCGCAAGTGGTGTTGGAGTACTTATTGAAGTAGCTCGCCAATTGTCGATTGCAAAGCCTGATGTTGGAGTTGATATTATTTTCTTTGATATCGAAGATTATGGTCAGCCAGAAGATAGTAAGTTTCCTGAGATGGAAGACTCATATTGTTTGGGTTCGCAATACTGGGCAAAGAATCTTCATACGCCTAATTATTTCGCTCGTTACGGTATTTTATTAGATATGGTAGGTGCAGCGCATGCTACCTATACGCAAGAAGGCACATCAAATCGATACGCGCCTGCTGTAGTGGATATGGTTTGGAAAACAGCGAATGATATTGGCTATTCAGATTACTTCGTTTTTGATAAAACAAAACCAATTATTGATGATCATTATTATGTAAATCTATTGGCGCAAATTAAAATGGTGGATGTAATTCAATATGATTTAAGCTCGCGTTCTAATTTCTGGAAACATTGGCATACGCATGGAGATACGATTGATAAAATCGATAAAAACTCATTAAAAGCCTGTGGACAAACTTTATTGCAGGTGGTGTTTAATGAACTAGTGGATTAAAAATTATCTATAAAAATCAGATTCATAAGCAGCCTCGATTAATAAAAAAAGCATGAAGAAGCAGTTGTTAGTGTCTATACTATTTGTTTTCGCAGTGACGTGCGGATTTAGTCAAATGCCTGAAGGCGCTTTGAGAGATTCTACAAGATTTAGAGGTGGAATGAATCGTGATTCCGCTTTTAAAAATGTGCCTGCTATTGCTAAGGTAATTGGAGTGCTTCGCGATTCTGCTGCTAAAACAACCATTGAATTCGCTTCGGTAGCACTTATCCGTTTACGCGATAATACGGTTGCAGGAGGAAATTTAACCGACTCAAAAGGACAGTTTAGTATTGATGAGTTACCTCCTGGAAAATACATTCTTCGCATTAACTCAATTGGATATCGTAAAATGGATTCTAAACCATTTTTACTTACACCCATGGATCCATTAAAAGATTTTGGAACTATTTATGTCGCGGCTATTCAGAAAAATTTGAAAGAAGTTGATATTACTGGCGATAAAGCCGATTATGTAAATTCACTCGATAAGAAAGTTTTTAATGTTGAAAAAGATATCGTTAGTACGGGTGGTACTGCTGCTGATGTATTAAATAATGTACCAAGTGTAAGTGTTGATATAGATGGTAAAGTAAGTTTGCGCGGAAGCGAAAATTTAACCATTCTAATTGATGGTAAGCCATCTGGATTGGGTGGCGGTGATAAAGCAGCCCTGCTTCAACAACTTCCAGCTAGTTCTATTGAACAAATTGAAGTAATTACCAATCCTTCTGCTCGATATGATGCCGAAGGGATGGCGGGAATTATCAATATAAAAACGAAGAAAGATAAACGCAATGGTATAAATGGTTCCGTTACTGGTGGGGTTGGTACTCGTGATAAATATAATGGTGCATTTTCGATTAATAATCGCACAAAGAAAACAAACCTTAGTTTAAATTATAGCTATCGCCAAGAAGCTAGAACGTTTACTGGCGCTTCTCTTCGTAGAAATTACTATACTACTCCCGAAACTTTTTATGAAACCGGAAATCACGGACTTCAATACAACGAAAACCAAAATATAAAAGCGGCCTTTGATATTAATATTTCAAAGTATAGCACACTAGGTTTTACCGGCGGATTTAGCACACGTTTTGAAAATCGAAATGAAGTTACTGATTATATGTTTGAAGATGCAGTAAGAATAATTACAAATAAATTTTATAGATCGTCTGAAGAAAATAATGTTAATAAAAATATGGAGACAGGATTCGATTTTCGTCATACAATTCCTGGAACGAAGCGCGAGTTTTCTGCTAGCGGAAATTTTTCTTCTAGTAATAGTCGTAATCTTAGTAATTATTTAACCGATGATAGTTTATTATCATATACGAAACAAAATGTAGATGGCGTATTTACAGTGGGTACTTTTCAGTCTGATTATACGCACCCCATCAATGATAAATCAAAATTTGAAACAGGAATTAAGGCTACTGTTCGGAATAATAATAACAACCAAAAAGCATATATTTCAGGAGTTTCAGATCAGTATGTTGTTGATACTAATAATACCGATAACTTTATTTATGCGGATCAAATTTATGCTGCCTATGTGCAATATGCTGGCAAATTAAAAATGTTTGAAATGCAAGGGGGATTAAGAGCGGAACAAACAAGTATTAGGGGGGATTCAAAAACGCAGGAGAAAGATTTTACTAATGATTATCTTGATTTATTTCCTAGTGCTGCTTTAAAATATGTTCTGAAACAGAAAAACGAATTTCAAATTACATATAGCAAACGAATTAATCGTCCGAATACGCGTGATTTAAATCCATTTACGGATCTTTCGGATACTCTTAACGTTAGAAAGGGAAATCCGTATTTAAAACCTGAATATATAAGTAGCTACGAGTTCAATTATTTCCGTCGTCTTGGCGAACATAGTGTTTCGGGAACGCTTTATTTTCGAAAAACCAACAATTTGATTGTGCGTTATCGTACCCTTGAAAAATCAAACGGTATTTCTACAATGACTTTCACCAACTTTAGTTCATCAGAAAATACAGGGATAGAGGTAGTAATTAAAGATCAAATTGGGAAAATTTTAAATGCAACAACAACTTTCAATTTCTTTAACAATAAAGTAAACGGAGATAATGTGAGTGCAGAATTACAAAGCTCTAATACAAACTGGACGCTACGATCAAATTTTAGTTTTCGTTTAGGTACTTCTACTTCCTTCCAATTAACTGGAATGTATATGTCGCCAGCTAAGCAACCTCAAGGCAGTTTTAAAGGAATGAGCGGTGTTGATGGAGGTGTTCGGCAAGATTTCCTTAAGGGTAAACTAACGTTAAGTATAAATGTGAACGATATCTTTAATACAAGAAAAATGGTGATTTATAATGTGGGCTCTGGGTTTGAGTTTGATTCATGGAGAAAGCGTGAAACACGTGTAGCTAACTTTACTTTATCTTACCGCTTTGGATCAACTGATAATAACTTATTTCAGAAAAAGAAGCAGAATCGTCAACCGGAAATACAACCGGATATGAACCCCGATTTCTAGAAAAAAATTGGATTCCCAATCGTTGATAATTAATTATGATGTCAAATTTTAAAGTGCCAGCTAATCAAAAGAAGTATGCCAAATGGATTTGGCTTATTTTATTAGGGCCATTTGTGTTTTTGTTTTTAATGGTGACACTAATTGCTGCCGGTGTTTTTGGTTCGCTTCCATCATTCGAAGAACTCGAAAATCCCAATAGCCTTCTAGCAAGTGAAGTGTATTCCTCTGATATGAAAACATTGGGAAAATATTTTCGCGAAAATCGTGTAAACATTCACTATCACGATCTTTCTCCTAATATTATTAATGCGTTAAAAGCTACTGAAGATGTTCGATTTGAAGAACATAGTGGTGTGGATATTCGTGGTTTGATGCGTGTATTAGTAAAGACGGTGGTTTTGCAACAAGGATCGGGTGGCGGTAGTACTATAACACAGCAATTAGCTAAAAACCTTTTTCCTAGAGGAGAAAGTTTGTCGAAGCCAGGTTTAATTATTCGGAAATTTAAGGAATGGATTATCGCTGTAAAACTCGAAAGAAATTATACCAAGCACGAAATCCTCGCCATGTATTTAAATACGGTAGAATTCGGAAATAATGCTTTTGGTATTCGATCAGCTTGTACTACGTATTTTCAAAAAGATACCAAAGAGGTTTCGCTGCAAGAGGCCGCAATGTTAATTGGATTGTTGCAAGCGCCTTCTTTATATAATCCCGTTCGTAATCCCATAAACGCACTCAATCGAAGAAATACAGTAATTGGTCAATTGGAGAAATATAATTTTATTACCGAACATCAAAGTGATTCTTTACAAAAGTTACCCATTAAATTAGATTTTCAACCCGATAGTCATACTTCAGGCTTAGCACAATATTTTAGAGAGGTGTTGAAGCAGGATTTGATGAAGTGGTGTAAAGAGCATAAAAAGGCTGATGGAACACCGTATAATTTATATAAGGATGGTCTTCGTATTTATACTACTGTAGATACACGTATGCAAGCGTATGCCGAAGATGCTGTAAATGCGCATATGGCAGAATTGCAAAAAACGTTTTATGATCATTGGAAAGGAAGAATTCCTTGGGAAGATCATCCAGAAATTATTGAAGATGCAATGAAGCATTGTGATAGGTATCGCGATATGAAAGCAGCAGGGGTATCAATATCAGATATTAAAAAGGCCTTTAATAAGAAAGTGAAAATGACAGTGTTTAGCTGGAAGGGTGAACGCGATACAATAATGACTCCAATGGATTCTATTCGCTATTATAAAATGTTTTTAAGAACAGGATTTATGGCAATGGAACCTCAAACAGGTTATGTGCGTGCGTGGGTTGGAGGTAACGATTATAAATATTTCCAATATGATCAAGTGAAAGACGGGAAACGTCAAGTAGGTTCAACTTTCAAACCGTTTTTATACACACTCGCTATGCAAGAAGGATACTCACCTTGCTATGAAGTGCCGAATGTTCCTGTAACAATTATTGATAAAGCTGGAGTGGCATGGACACCTTCTAATTCTGATGGTAAATATGGCGGAATGTTATCGTTAAAAGAAGCATTGGCAAATTCTGTGAACTGTGTTTCAGCGTACCTTATGAAACAATTCGGACCGGAAGCAGTAATTCAAGTGGCAAGAAAAATGGGTATTACTTCTCCTTTAGAACCCTATCCTTCGTTAGCCTTAGGTACCGCCGATGTTTCTGTATATGAAATGGTAGGAGCATATAGTACTTTTGCAAATAAAGGGGTTTGGACAGAGCCTAATTATATTTTACGAATAGAAGATAAGAACGGTGTTATTTTACAAGACTTTGTTCCTCGTAAAGTAGAAGCAATCAGTGAAGAGACATCTTTCCTAATGTTAAACTTAATGCAAGGGGTTACCATCTTTGGAACAGGTGCGCGCTTGCGCGGATCTAAATATGGATTTACTAATCCGATAGCTGGTAAAACAGGAACAACACAAAACCAGAGCGACGGTTGGTTTATGGGAATTACTCCTGAATTAGTAGCTGGCTGTTGGGTAGGTTGCGAAGATCGATCGGTTCACTTTAGAACAACGCAACTTGGTCAAGGCGCAAATACAGCATTGCCTATTTGGGGATTATTTATGAAAAAAGTATTGGCTAATCCTGATTTAAATTATTCAAATGGTGATTTTGAAAAACCCGATAAACCATTGGGTGTAGAACTCGATTGTTCAAAGTATAAGAATCCTTCAGGAACTAATGCCGATAACAAGGATTTTGATATCAACTAAAAAAAATTTCATCATTTAAAAGAATTATAGTATGAACAAAGTTGTTGAAAATGCAGAAGTAGCAATTGCTGATATCAAAGATGGCGCTGTAATTATGCTCGGCGGATTCGGTTTATGCGGTATTCCTGAGAACTGTATAAATGCACTAGTGAAACAGGGAACAAAGGAGTTAACATGTATTTCGAATAATGCAGGAGTTGATGATTTTGGTATCGGTCTGATGCTTAAAACACGTCAGGTGAAAAAAATGATTTCATCATACGTAGGTGAGAATGCAGAATTCGAACGTCAATTATTAAGTGGTGAATTGGAAGTTGAATTAATTCCTCAAGGAACATTAGCAACACGTTGTATGGCTGCTGCATATGGTATGCCTGCAGTGTGGGTAAAAGCAGGAGTTGGAACTGAAGTAGCTATTGGAAAAGAAGTACGTCAATTCGACGGAGAAGATTTCTTGTTAGAGATGGCTTTCAAAGCGCAATTCTCAATTGTTAAAGCTTGGAAAGGTGACACACATGGAAATCTAATCTTCAGAAAAACGACACGTAACTTCAATATGCCAATGGCAATGGCAGGTCAAATTACAATTGCAGAAGTAGAAGAGCTTGTACCTGCAGGAACTTTAGATCCTGATCATATTCATGTTCCCGGAATTTACATTCATCGTATTTTCCAAGGTAAGAATTATGAAAAGAGAATTGAACAAAGAACAGTACGAAAGTAATGTGCTAATGTGCTAATGTGCTAATGTGCTAATGTGCTAATGTGCTAATGTGCTAATGTGCTAATGTGCTAATGTGCTAATGTGCTAATGTGCTAATGTGCTAATGTGCTAATGTGCTAATGTGC
>CAIRUC010000064.1 GCA_903881665.1 uncultured Bacteroidota bacterium
AACATTACTCTTTGGGTCATGATACCAACCTCCACGCCTACGAAACGCATCATAGTTAGCTATACCATATAATGAGCCCAACTCTTCGCCTATCATATCAATATCTTGCTTTGAAAAGTATCTCGGATTAGCAATCATCGCTTTGCAGAACTCACGACTTTCGCCACCTTTAACTAAGGCCGGTGCATCAGGACGTTCAACATATTTATATCGAATCATTAAATCCTGAAATGAAGGAATCTTTTTTGAATCGCCTTCTTCAGTTGTGTTAATTCCTTTATCGGTTAAGTTTATTAATCCTTCGCCTGTGAGCGTTTCTAAAGCATCAGTGATGATAGATTTATCAACCTTAAGAATGTTAACCAAACTATCTTGCGTGATGTCTGGTGTCTTCTTAATCAAGTCTAAAATAGCCTGCTCCATTTCATTCAACTTGCCAAATTCCTGAACTGAAAATATTAGTTTCTTAGCTTTAATCGAAGTAAACATTTCAATAGGCTCGCCATACTTCATAAATACTTCTAAATCCAATTCATCAATTTGTTCGTTGCTGAACTTATAGGCTTTTATCGGTGCCAAAACAGGTTCAGTTGGTGCAATAGGTTGTATTCCTGATGGCAATTGGTCACCTCCCATAATTGGTTTTAATCCTATCTTGCCCCGCAATTCATCAACTGTCATTATTGACTGCAGAACAGCATCACCATAAGTAGGAAGTATCGGTTCTGTTGGAATAATATTTAACCTACCCTTTACCGGTGCGAACTTCTCAAACACAGCAACATGAACGGCTTGTTTTGGTTTGATATAAGTGTTCTGGAATATGTTATAAGCATCAACCAATTCATTACGTTGCCCCAATGCGCCAGGTGTGGTTACTCCAAATAGTATCGGACTGGTTATTTTATGCGATTTGAAGATTTTACCCTCAATAGTTTTGTCTAAAGCATCATATTTCTTATCGAATTGGTCATCTCCAAGATTGATAACCTCAGGTGTTCTCATTGGATCATCAACAAAATCAATTACAAATGTCCCTGCATTGTCCGTTGGCGTGAATTTAGCCTTCAATTTGCGTTCAGTTGACTTCATTTCGTCATCAGAAGGAACACCATTTTTGAAAACAATCATCTTTGACCCCTTAAATGAGTTCTGAATTTCAGCTCTATGAAAGTTTGCAATTTCACAATCAGTTATAATAGCCTCCACCCCTCCAATATACGAAGGCAAAGTGTAAGATTTTAAGTTTGGACGATAAGATTTATAGTAATAAATGAACTCTTTTTGTTTTTTACTTGGATCATACGCATCAATTGTATTGTAATTGGGTTTAAAGTTCTCTGTTCCGTCATCAGAAACCCATCCACCCTTACCATTTTCATCTAATTTCTCAACAAAGAATTTAGAATTATCTGAGTTACTCCTTACCGTACAATAGTCAAGCAAATAAATTGAATTGAAATCCCCTTTTTTATCGTTTATCCCATGCAAATAAAATCCCCCGAATAACTCTTCATCCAACACCGTTTTATTTAAAAGATCGTTTAAAGTTTCATCAGGATTAGGATTGTCTATATATGCCTTTAGGTTGGTTATATCCTTTGGCTGCATGTCTGATTGATCAAAATCAAAACCTTTTCCGGCTATATAGAATTGTTTTGAAGTTAGAATAGAATTATGTATTGCAGAACGATTAAAAAGAGTTAATAAGAACTCAGGATAATTATTCTCCTCGCCATATTTAATCCACTCTTTACCCTTTTGCTCAACAAATGCAGGCACTTTATCATTTGAAAAACCAATGCTTATTAATTTACTTGCAAAATTCATATTTTATTCAGGTTGATAAACGGTTATTTTTTCAACAGCAGGCGAATACGCTTCGACTGTTGCAATGTTTGGCACAACCCACACTAATCCAACTTCAACTGTTCCGATAATAAAAGGAACACACTCTAAAGCTGTTGTCTTTCCGGTTAAATTAGCGAGTGAAGTTTCATAAATAGTATAATTATAAAAACCTTCATTACCCAATGATGTCTGTCCGGCTAATGTGTTCGGATTAGTTGCCTTATCTTCTATTTGGAATTGATTATATCTCTGCTTAAATTGAGATGTATCAACTCCAACAAAATAATAAAGGTCGTTTGACTGGTCATTCTTAAACTCCCATAAATAAATAGGATTTGTCAGCGTACTTTTTTCAGTCAAAGTAACGACAATATCATTTATGGCTAACTTTTCGAACTTAATCATCATCTATAAATATAATTTTTTCTATAAATTGCTATAAATAAAAAAAGACACCTATTAAAGATGTCTTTCCATAAAATCAAATATGAAAAATCCAAGACTAAAGTAGTGCTGCGATTATTGACGGATCGATTTCATTTGCAAGTTCTTTCTCCATTCCAGTTAAGGTTAAAGAGTACCCTTGAAAATCATTCATTGCTGCGCCTGTTCCTGCTTTACCTCCTGAAACTTCCATTCCATTTGATAAGCCACATAAGAAATATGAACCATCCATGGTTTCCACAATTACTGATGTTCTATTCTTAGTGATTAAACCAAGTTTAGCCTGTGTTGCGTACTGTAACTTCACGAAATCAACAGCAACGGTCTGCGTATATGCTACTGTTCCATTCTGAGGATTAGCATCAATGTTTTGCTCCAAAGAGTTTTTACCACGAGGCTGTAAAGCATATTTAAAGAACTTTGTTCCTGCTCCTTTTGTGATTGCAGTAACATAACCGCTTGCGTTTTGCGTTACGGTTGTAATATTTGCCAATTCAGTTATGTAGATATTTTTAATACCTCCAACGGTATCTTTACAATCTAAAGCATAACCACTAACTATTGCACATGCCATAATTTTTTTTATTTAAAGTTTGTTGCGAAGATTGGATTCGAACCAATGGTCTTATGGTTATGAGCCATACGAGTTACCGCTTCTCTACCTCGCAATTTTAAAAGGGGGATTATTAATCCCCCAATTTTTTATAGAGTGAATTTAACGATTTCAGTTGGTAAAGAAATTTGAACACCATATTTAAACTTGCTCGAAAATCTTACCATGTCAAAATCAGAAGAGAACCAAAACTTAAATTCTTCTTCTTCGTTTTCCAAATCCACACCTAAGAACATGTTTGATGTTCTCAATGCGTATGCTTTATTGCTACCAGTTAATCCGTTAACAGGAACAACAGTCACGTCAGTACCGGCAATTTTAAACTCACCGTTTGCACTTTCGTTTGATACTGGATAATTGTATAGGTTAGCATTTTTCAATGCAGTCTGATACATACGAGCCATATCATTTCCGATAAACACTTTTAAATCAGGTTTACCAAGTAAAACCGCAGGGATAGCTGTATAGATACCATCAAGGATTGCAATCACATTTGCTGCGGTTACTGCTGTTACAGGTGTCATGTAAGCTGCTGCGTTAGCTGCTACTGTTCCTGATGCTGCACCAATGATTTTAATTAAACCATCGAACTGATTCAATTGTGAGTTCCATGATGCGGTATCACCTGACCAAATAGCTGTTTCCAAATCTTGTGCGATTTGTCCAACCATTATCTCTGCAAAGGCTTGATCTAATTTACCCGGCAATGCTGTGTAATTAGAACCCGGAGAAAGTAATAATTGAGTGTACTTTGTTTCAAGGTCAGCCATGCACCACTCATGATTGATTTTCACACGTCCAACGGTCAAATCACGAGCCGATAGAGTTGTATTTCCCGAAGCAGAAAATCCGCATGATGCGCCATTCTGGAAAATAACATTTTGCGATAATGAAGGAACCTGAATTACTGATTTTACACCAGTTAATACTTGCATCATGGATGCTGTTTTAGGTTCGAAGAAGGACTTTATAATTAAAGTTTCTTCATTTGTTTTTGTGTAGGCACTTAGCCCTGTCACGTTAAAATTTGATGCCATAATTTCTTTTTATTTATTTAACTTTTAATGCGTTTGCGATTCTTTCGCTCGCTGAAATTTCTTTTACTTTACTGAATTTTTTTGTATCAGTTTCAATTGGTTTTGCTGCGGGTTCTAAAGAGATAGCTTCAACCACTTCTTTAATTGCTGTGAACTTTTCGTCAATTGTTTTTGTTGAGTTTGATACGGTGCTTTCAATTGCTGTGAATTTCTCATCGTAAGAAGTTAATTTTGTTTCCATTTCGGAAAACTTAACCTCAAATGTTTTTACTAATTCGAACAATTGTGAACACGCTTCTTTTACGGCTGCTAAATCTCCTTCACCTTCAGGAGGTGCATCTTGTGCCACTTCAATTGCAGTTACTAAACCGCCAACGGTTGTAATCTTTGACCCATCCTCAATTTCATAAGTCATGTCGGCTGCTGGCATTGGATTACCATCAGTACCAACGGTCATAATTTCTGCGCCTTCTTTCAAATCGCCAGTCCATTGCAGGATTGTTCCGTCAGTACATTTTGCATTGGTAAAATCTTCTGTGAACTTAATTTTTAAAAGTTCTGCTATTTTCAATAAACCTTCTTTTGCGTTCATAATATTATTATTTCGTTATTAAATATAATTTTTTTTAGTAGTTGCTTTTTAATCTTCAATTTGTTTCACGACTTCGATAATTTGCTCGATTACTGATAGTGGTTTAGCATCAATTTTGACGATGTTGAAAAGCCCTTCAACTGAGAAACCTTTAAACTCGCCAGACTTAATATACTCATTCCAAACTTCTTCGTTATCGACCTTATACGAACCGAACCAACTCCCATCAGAAAGATTAAATCCATTCGGTGTATTGATGCCACGTTTTGAATCAATCAAAAAACTTTCAACCATATATACACCTTCAACCATTTGATTGGAATCGTGCATCAGATTAACTTCTTTTGATTTATTGTTTTTAAAGAATTTATTACGAAGGTTATATATGTCTTCGGCTGTAAAGATTCCGTAGTATTCGCCATGTTCTGCATCTCTTCGATAAATTGGAAGTTCTGCAACCATTAGCGGCCCGGAAATAATTCTCTTTTCATTATCGGCTGCAAATTTAATTTGATTAGAGAACGCCTGCCAATTCATTTCAATTGCAGGACTGTCAACCATTGCGACTGCTTCTAATTGAGAATCATCATTCTCGTCAACCTTAAATCTATAAATAGGAATTTTATCCATCATTTATAAATATAATTTTATTTGATAGTTGCTTTATTTTGAATATTTTTAACAGTCTTTTGTTTGTTCGTAATATCGGATTCGACAACAAAAACCTTATTGTTTTTCACATCTAAAGTTCTTGTTAATATCGGCTCGTTTCCGTTTGTTAGTCGTGTTGTATTTGATACATTCGCCATTGAAGGAGCTGAGATATTCGGAGCAGAACCTCCGCCACCTGAACTATTTGGGACTTTTACAGCATAAATATTTTTGATTGCTGTCATCCCTGATAATGTTGCTGCTGCTGCTGCCGCAACTCCTAAACCAAAACCGACTACGGGAATGCCCGACATTGAATTGAATGCTGCGTATGCAGCTTGGTATGTAGCTATTGCTGTTGCCGCTGCTGCTAACGCCTTGCCTTCCTCTGTGCTTTTACCTGCAGCTTCTGATGCTGAATTAAGTAAACTAATTGATGTATCTAATACAGCTTTTTTTTCTTTTTCTTTTTCTTTTTCAATTTCAATTTCTGCTGCTGCGTATTCCTTTTTTGTTATAATACCAGCACTAAGTAATTGTTTGGCAGTATCTAATTTTTGTTCGCCAGTTAGTTTTGTTGATATTAAATCATCTGCCCATAAGCCCCTTATTTTATTAATTGATGTCTCTTCTTTTGTTGATGTGTCTAATATTTCCTGCCATTTCTTTCTATTTAAAATTATTAAATCATCAACATATTTGCCAAATTGCTTAAGACTTTCTTCGTACATCAGCTTTTCTCGTGCTAATAAATCAAGTCTATCTTTTTCTGATTTAGACTTACTTATATCGGATAGTTTTTTATTATGGGCTGCAATTAATATAAGTTCCTCTTGCTTTAATTTTTCAAGTTCTTCTTGGTTATCTTTTGCTAAAGTCTGCTTCATATTATTGATAGCAAGTTCTTCTTTGAAAGTATCTTTGCCTGCCGCCTTATGAACCTCTAACTCTTTCTCCTTTTGTTTTATTAATTTCTCTAATCTTTCTTTTGCTGCTGCCTCTGAGTTTGCTGCCCTTCCTGCTGCTGCGCCTTTTTCAAAATTACCAAGTACGTCAAATCCTTTCTTCAATTCTTCAAGAGCACCTTTAAAATCACCCGTAAATAATTTACCGATAGCCTTAAAAGGTTGAACTATATAATTTTTAATAACCTCACCCGCTCCATACGCGTACTCTTTAAGTTTATTAAAGATTTCCCCCATGTTATTAAATATTGGAAAGGCATCTTTAACAGCTTTAGAAATCGATTCCCAATTCGAGTATATAACACCTAATGCAACAACTAAAAGCCCTATTCCTGTTGCTCCTATTGCACCCTTTATTCCATTTAAAGCATCCTTTGCAACACCTCCAAGTAGCTTAAATTGGTCTTTCATTCCAAGTAATCCATTGACACCATTCGCCAACGCCATTGCAGATTGAGTTTTTAAAAGT
>CAIRUC010000065.1 GCA_903881665.1 uncultured Bacteroidota bacterium
CCAGCCGCGCGAAGGGCTCATACTTTTTCCTTCAGTTGAAAAAAGTATGCAAAAAAACCGCCGCTGTAAATTTTTTAGCGGGAACGATTTCAACTCCAACGGAAAGAAACAAACTCGCCCTGAATCGTCTCCTGCGTCGACACTTCATGTCTCGGGCAGTGTTTCTTTCTATCGTTGTCGTTCTCATCGTTCTATCCGCAAAAATTTAAGGCGGACGATCCGCTTCGATATAAAATTTCGATATATCGTTCCAAATATATTTCTAGAAATTCGTCGAACTATATATGGGTCAAAGAGCTATTTAAAAATCTACCCTTATTTTGTAAAGGCCATAAAAAAATTGATATTCCAAAAACCTCTAAGTTAGAGTGCGCGGGCGGTCAAGCGAAAAGAGCGAATTGACCGAGGTATAACCGATGTTGTTGTATCATTGCTCCAATGCTTGGATTCTTAATAGCTTCTTCGGTCAATTGGTTTTCGGTTGTGCGCTTTCTTTGATTACTTGCTTTGAGAACGAAAGAAAGGAAGAAAAATCTAAAACATTTTATGAATTTAGTTGGAGGTCGAAAATTAAAAAAAATCATCTCCATAATCTACAGAGATGATTTTTTTAATATTTCCTAAAAGCTATTACGCCAACTCATGAATCACTAATCCGCTACGTAACTTTGGTTCGAACCAAGTTACTTTCGGAGGCATGATTAATCCGTTGTTGGCAATATCGATCAGTTGTTTCATGGTTACAGGATAAAGAGCAAATGCAGCTTTCATTTCTCCGCTGTCAACTCGTTTTTTAAGTTCGCCTAATCCTCTTAATCCACCAACAAATTCAATGCGTTTATCTTTTCTAAGGTCAACGATATTTAAGATCGGTGCTAATACTTTTTCGCTAAGGATAGTTACATCTAATACTCCTATCGGATCAGCATCGTTGAAGGTGCCAGGTTTTGCTGTTAAAGCATACCATTTGCCTTCTAGGTACATTCCGAATTTATGTAATGCCTCGGGACGATATTCTGTATTTCCTTTATCTTCGATAACGAAGTTTTCTGCAATCTTTTGTTTGAATTCTTCAGCTGTTAATCCGTTAAGATCTTTGATTACGCGATTGTAATCCATAATCTGTAATTGGTTATCAGGGAAGTGAACTGCCAAGAAGAAGTTGTATTCTTCAGTTCCGTTATGGTTCGGATTAGCATCTTTCAATTCTTTTCCTACTAAGGCAGCAGCTGCTGTACGGTGATGTCCGTCGGCAACATAAGTAAACGGAACTTTTGCAAATTCTTCAACGATCGCATTAACGGTAGCAGCATCACTCACCACCCAAAAAGTATGTCCGATACCATCATCAGTAACTAAGTCATATTCCGGTGTTCCTGCAGCAATTTTCGAAACGATTTCGTCTAATGCATTAACATGAGGGTAAGCAAAAAATACCGGTTCGGCATTCATATTTCCAACGCGAACGTGGTTTTTACGATCTTCCTCTTTATCGGGACGAGTCAGCTCATGTTTCTTGATGATATCATTAACATAATCCTCAACGCCTGCGCAACCAACGATCCCGAACTGTTGGCGACCATTCATTGTTTGAGCATAGATATATAGGCAATCGGAAGTATCCTGAAAAAATACTCCGTCGGCTTTCATTTGCTCGTAAGTAGCTTTTCCTTTTTTATAGATTTCAGGCGAGTAATGGTCGAAATCATCAGGGAAATCCATTTCCGGTTTAATTACACGGTAAAAAGAGATCGGATCTCCATTCGCTTCGATGCGTGCTTCTTTCTCGTCCAATACATCGTACGGGCGACAGATTACACGCTTTACTAACTCTTTAGCGGGACGAACACCGCGAAATGGTTTAAGGATAGCCATTTTTTAAATTTTTAAGGGACTCAAAGGTAGTAATTCTTCATGAAAAGGAGGTTATGATTCCATGCATGTTGCTGGATATTAACTAATTGCAAGTTTTTTGTCGGCAATATTCAACCCCGTAATCCCAAAAACAGCTTAAAAAATGGCAAAGGACAGATTGGAGTGGAAGGTTGGTAGAAGTTAGAGCAAAAGCAAAATACAGAATTTTAAAAGCAGCACAGAATGTACAAAGCAGGAATTATTCTGTTTTAAATAATGTCGCATTTAAATGATTGCTCTTTCTTTCCTTACAATGGGGAACAGCAAGTTCCCTCCCTAATTAAAATTACAAAAAGTTCACTAAATAGTCGGGAGATAAATGCTTACAAACGGTTACGTGATTAGCAATTTCCTTTTTAAGTGAATAGTATATACATTTGATAAATATTGGTCAATTAAGGCTATACTTTATGAAGTCGATTAGAAGCTTGTTGGTTTTTGTTTTGTTGTTGATGTCAGGTGGTTCGAAAGCTCAATTCACCGATCGTTATTGGGCATTTGGTGATAGTGCAGGTATTGATTTTAAAAACTTATCTAATCCTCAACCAGGAAATAGTATACTTCGTTCGCGTGGCACATGTGCTAGTATTTGTGATAGTTCCGGTGATTTGATCTTCTATTGTAGTAACCCCAATATTTATCAATGGATTACAAACCCAAACTTTAACTATACGTTAGGTTATGTTGTAAATAAAGATCATCAAATTATGATTTCAGGCGATTCAATTGTAGGAACATTATGGTACCAAGAAATGGTAATTGTTCCTATGCCTGATAACGACAGCTTATTTTATGTTTTTTGCGCTGGTGTGGTAGATCCTGTAGTTGGTTTATATTACTCAATTGTAGATGTTAAATACAATAATGGACAAGGGAAAGTGATTCAAAAAAATATTCCATTACGCTACGACTC
>CAIRUC010000066.1 GCA_903881665.1 uncultured Bacteroidota bacterium
CAGGATAAGCGAACAAAATAGAAGACATGGCAGTTGACGGAACAACGATTGGCAATAAGTATGGGCAAAGTCAGAAGGATTTTGCAAAGGCAAGTACTGATACGGTATCTGATGTTGTAGTTGCGTGGTGTAACGAGGGGGTTGAGATTATGCGAAAGGTAATTTATAAGAAGTCCCGAACAAAAGGAGGTTCAACTTTAGCCGGTGCGATTCAACCAGCGAAGCCAAGTGTCGTGAACGGAAACGTAGTTGTGACCGTTTCAACCGATGCAAAATATGCTGACTATGTTGACAAGGGTGTAATAGGTGTTCGAGGGAATAAAGGTGCTGTTGCTAATTCAAAGGGTCACGAATATAAATTCAAGACTATGGGAGTAAATCCTGACATGGTTAAATCATTCGTTGGTTACATTGCTGCGAGTGGATTGAAATCTTTTAAGAATAACGCAACCGGGAAACGAACACGGTTGATAAGAAAAGACAAGGCAAAACAAACTGACCTAATTAAACAAGCTGCAACAGCAATGGCGGTGGCTACTAAAATAGGAGGGATTAAGCCTATGAATTTTATCGCGCCTGCGATTACTAAGGAACGATTCGCAAAGTTGAATAGTGATATTAAAAAGGGTTTTGGCGTAGTTATAAAGTTCAACATCATCAATGATTTAAAAGAAACGAAATGAGCATCACAAAAATAACAGTACCGAATCAAATATCGTCCGCTAATAACCAAGTCATTTATAAAATTAGTTCATCGAATACGGCTCAGCCGAATTTTAATTTTGTTGCAGATGTTACAGTTAGTGGTTATGGTGGTATTGCAGCACGATTGAAATATCCAGTTCAACCAAGTTCAACTCAACTTCAATTCGACATTGGAAATGTTTTAAAGAATTATGTTTCAATAAATTTCATCAATTCTTTTGGTTCGGATATAACAGGAGCTTTCAATACAACCGCTCAATATTTTGTTGATTTTAGAGAACAGTATGACGTTTCAGGTATTGCGACAATTACAGGAATATCAACAACCGATCCTGCATCTGGTTATAGACAAGCAATAAATTCTGTGTTTGACTTTCAACAATTCTCATTAAATATTTTGGATAGTTGGGATGTTTCGGCAGGAAAATTTTTAAATTCAACTGCATTATCGAAATGGAAAACAGGTCAAAAGAAATTATTAACTTTCTTAGATAAGAACAGAATCATTGACGGATGGGCTATTGAAGATTCTAATGGAGGGACTGCATTAGGTTCTCTTTCATTAGCAGCCGAAGCAAATGTTTTCAATGTTGACTTTTCAAAAATAGAGGCAGCATATCCAAGTACAAATGTTTCGTGGATTGACTTTAGCCTAACTGATGGAGGTGTAACTAAAGCAACTTATAGAATAACAATTGATGACGGTTGCACAATATACGACACGTATCGGATTCATTGGCTCAATCAATATTGCGGATGGGATACCTTCAACTTTACTAAGGCATCTCAACACACATCGAACATTGACCGCAAGCAATTCAAATCAATTTTGCCACTGAGTTATGCAAGTTCAGACAGGTTAAAGAAAAACTATTCAACTAAAATAGTTGATGTTATTAATCTCCAATCGGATTGGATAACAGATGCAGAAAGTGAGTTGATTCAATCGCTAATCGAAAGTCCTTATGCTTATTTAGAAAATTCAGACGGAACATTCGTTGCAATAAATATCGCAAACACTTCATATCAGAATAAAAAGTACATAAATGGCAGGGCAATGTTTAATGCTTCTGTTGACATCGAATATACTTATAATAGAATTAGACAAACAATATAAATTATGCAGTACACCGAACTAAAAATACATCAATTAATCAATGACGGTATTTCAACTGCTTTTTATGTTGATTATAATATTGACTTAGCAGATAACGAACCAATACCGATAACGAAATCAATTGATGACGTTGAAGATATTTCAAGTCGTAAGGCTGACTATTCTAAAACGATAACTATTCCCGGAACTGATAACAATAATAAAATATTCTCATCAATATTTAATCTTGCCCGATCCCTTTATAGATATGATCCAAAGGATATTAATGGTAATAATTTAACTATACTTCAAAACTTTAATCCTGATTTTGATCCAACGTTAAAAGCAGAATCGACAATTTACAGAAATGGTGTTGTGGTGATGAAAGGTTATCTACAGTTAACCGACATACGTATTACTGATGAAAATCGAATCGAATACGATGTAATAATAATTGGTAAGGTTGGAAATTTATTTCAGGACATAGGTGAAGGAAAGCTAAACGAAATTGATTTATCAGCATACAATCACGAATGGAACAGAAGTAATATAACAGGGTCGTGGACTGCTCCAATAGGAGTTGGGTACTTGTATGGGATGATTGACTTAGGTTTAGTTTCAGACCAACAAAATTTCTATGTTGAACATTGGCTCCCTCAAATTTATTTGAAAACAATTGTCGATGCAATATTTGCGAAGTACGGTTACAGTTATGCTTCGGATTTTTTCACGTCCGATAGATTTAAAAGATTAGTAATTCCATTTGCCGGTAAAGAGTTTATAAAAACAAACGCACACCTCACAGACCTATCATGTATTGCGGGGCGTTCTACTGATAGCGGTTGGACATCGATAACAGGCTACAGAGCCACAACAACTTTTTACATGGATACGGTAACAAAACAATCCGTACCACCACCACCATTCGGAGGTTATGACACCACTCTTTATAAATTTATAATTCCTGAAACGGGCGCATATGCTTTCGATACTACATTTATTTTTGATATAAAAAACACAACATCAGGTGCTGCGATTCCTTCATACTATGTCGATTTGCAGATGATGAAAAACGGTTCTCCTATTGATATGTGTTCAATTGGTTATATTACTTTGCCAGCATCATCAGGAACTTATAATATTAACACAGGAAAACAATTCGGACAGAAATCATTTATAATAGGTGACGAGGTAACGTTTATATTACGTCCGAATTATGGTACAACTGAAACATCGATAAAATTTTTAACAGGTTCAAGTTTGACCGTTGTTCCTGACTACAAAATAAATGAAGGCTCGACAATTACTTTATCGGACTGCTTACCTTCGGATATTTTGCAGCGTGATTTATTATCATCTATTTTCAAAATGTTCAATCTTTATATTCAACCGGACGAAGACAATCCAAAGAAGCTAATAATTGAACCATACGATACTTTTTTCAATGGTGCTGTTGTTGATTTAACCGACTATGTAGATTATAATTCAGAAGTGAAGATAATGCCAATGGGTGCATTAAAATACAAGTCTTATAACTATTCATACAAACCCGATAAAGACCAAACAAACAATAAACATCAGTCACAATTTATAGACACTTATGGTATTCGTAAATTTAAAATCGTAAATGATTTTGTAAATGATGAATATAAAACTGAGGTAATATTTGCGCCCACTCCATTAGTGGACTGGATAGATAAAACACGAAACAATCGTGTACAATCTCAAATAAGTTTTCTTGACACTTCAAACAATCATGTTGCAAGTGCATCAGTTATAAGACTACTATATTATGGAGGTAAGGTTGGTTGTACATGGTTCACAATTAATTCAAAAATAACAGGACTTTATTCAACAGGGTATGTTTCATTCCCTTATGTTGGCCATTTGGATTCAGTTACTAATCCGACCTTTGATTTAAGTTTTGGTGTACCAACTCAGGTGCAATATAAAGCCACGATTTATACGTTAGGAAATTTATTCAATACATATCACAGGAAAAATTTACTTGAGATAGTTGATCCAGATTCAAAGATTGTCGAGTTCAAAATGAGGTTGAACGAAATCCAACAATCAAAATTAGATTTCAGGAAAAACTATTTTATCGACAAACAATATTACCGACTTTATAAAGTAGATTTTGATGCGAGTTCTGATGATTTAACAACGGTTCAATTTTTAAAGTTACGAACTAAGTCAGCTTTTATAAACGGTCAAACAGGAATGAACGGTGGGAGCGGTGATTTCCTTCCAACGGGGGACGGAATAACAGGTCAGTCATTACCTTCTTATTCGCCAGTTATTTTATCAAATGGAAATTCTTTTCAACCAGGTATTGATGTGATACCATTTGGAAGTAATAATAATTTGCAGGGAACAAGTATTATAGTTAATTCCAATAACAATACAATACAAGGTGACCTAATATCAGTACTTGGAGGGTCAGGGAATACAGCAGTTTTAGGAAGTGAAACGCTTTTAAATTGTAACGATTTCACAAGCGTTATTGCTAATGAAACAGCCGCTAATAATATCCAACTTCCGTTTCTTGCTACTCGATTATTAACATCATCAGAATTGCAAAACTTAAGCACAACACCTATTCAAATTGTTCCTAAAATTGATGGATTTTGGACAGAGGTATTAAGGGCTTATATTGA
>CAIRUC010000067.1 GCA_903881665.1 uncultured Bacteroidota bacterium
CGACACATGGAAACCAGCGATGATCAACACGGAGAAATGATTAAATGTTTACGAAACTTAAATAGCCATTATGAAAAATCTTTATAAAAACTTTTTAGCACCAACACCTGAACACATCAAAAAGTGGCAGAAAATTCTATTTGCTTTTGGTGGATTAGGAACAGCCATTGCAGTAGGTGGCGCAATGTTCGATTGGATTCCTTTGGTTGTAGTTCAATCAATGGGAGGGGCAACATTAATAGGAACGTTTTTAATGCAATTTAGCAGCGAGAAAGGTTAATGTATTCGGTTGTGTGCATCTCGTTAATCTTTGTGCATTTATGGATAATAATTTTAATAATCGGAAATGATAATTACAATAAAAAGAACATATCACGAAAACGGCACTAATGGCGACATAAGCGTTGACGGTAAATTTTACAGTCATTGTATTGAGTTACCAAACTTAAATAACCAACATGGGATCAGTTGTATTCCTGAGGGAAGTTATGAAGCTATTAAACACCACTCAGAACATTTAGGCGATGTTCTTTGGCTGCAAAATGTACCGAATAGAGATATGATTTACATTCATTCGGCTAACGATGCAAAGAAAGAATTGAAAGGTTGCATTGCACCCGTGACAACTTTAACGGGTGAAGGAATAGGAAGCGCAAGTAAGGCTGTATTTATTCCTTTGCGTGATATGGCTTATGCTGAAATTGCAAAAGGCAAGAATGTAACAGTTTTTATTGGTTCAGATAAACCTATTGTATAAATGAAAAAGCCCCTAAAGCAGTTCTTATGGTATGCAGTAGGGGACTTTCGGCTAAAGGATACTATCCTAAAGGGGGTTAAAGAATACAAATATAAAATAAAATGAGAGATTTAGCATACGTTATAATTGTTATTGGGTTGTTGATTTTTATTTTCATGCGCCCGGTAAAAGAAGATGCCGCTTTCGACAGGGGATTTAACGAGGGGATAACTTCAATCGGTCAAACTGTGGAAAGGCTGCAAGACCGATACGATTCGTTAAAAAAATATTCTGAAAATAATGTCGAAATTCAGATTAAAAAACAATGGATTATAAAGCATAAATACGACACTATTTATATTAAATTAGGTTCACTGAGCGAAGATTCAACACATAAACTATTTCTTAAACTATATGAATAAATTAATTTTAATTATCGTTATGTTGGCATCAACGAAATGTTATTCGCAACAAATACAAGCGGAACATAAAGCCGTTGTTACCTATTTTAAGAACGCTGAGTGTAACGAAAATTTGTTAGCTAAAGATAGTATTATTTTATTTCAATCAGTTCATATAAACGCTTGCGAGAAGTTTTCCGATAGTTTAAGATTTGAGTTAAATACATCTATTCGTTTAGGACAAACATTGCAATCAAACTGCAAATCGGAAATCTCTAAAATTAAAAAAGGACAAGCGATTAAGTCGGCTGCCCTTTATATTTTGATTCCAATTTTGATTTATGAAACTGCTATTATTTTAGTTCGGTAGGTTGAAAACTTCGTCAAGTTCGCATTGGGTATACCATTGTAAATGACTAACATCAACTGATATTGATTGACGTACCACTAAACTTTCTGCATTACTTTTCGTAAGAGGCTTACCATTTACCGACCACACTTGCTCATTTTTATTAAAAGGAATATAAATAGGAGTAGATGTAATGTCGAATAAAAACCCTTTACGAAACGCAAGTTTTCGGTTGTTAAATTCAAGAAAGTTTGAATAAACAATTTTGTAGTCACTCGGTTTTTCCATATTCATTTTCAGTTATTTATATTGTTGGTCGCTCCAATCCGCAAGTTA
>CAIRUC010000068.1 GCA_903881665.1 uncultured Bacteroidota bacterium
ACTTATAATTCCTGATCCAGGCGATAGTTCAAGGTATTATTTATTTCACAGTTCAGTTGATGTATTGAGCAATGGAACTCAAAGACCTTTGCACTTTTATTATTCTGTTATAGATATGGATGCAGATAATGGATATGGAGACGTAATAAGCAAAAATAACATTCTAATTTCCGACACCTTAGCTGGAGGCAATATATTAGCCTGCAAACATGCTAATGGCCGTGACTGGTGGGTGATAGAACCTGAGTTTAGAGCACCTGGTTATTACATTTTTTTGGTAACTCCCTCCGGCATTCAATTAATCAACAAGCAAATAATTGGTCAGCGTTTAGGAAGTGATGGACAATCAAAATTTAGTTTAGATGGAACTAAGTATGCAAGATATGACGGGACGAATGGAATCGATATTTTTGATTTTGATCGTTGCACTGGTATTTTAAGTAATAATTTACATGCTTTAACTAATAGCAGTTCTGGAATAGGAATTAGCTTTTCGCCCAACGGTTCAAAGTTATATATCAGCGAATTGCTTCAATTAAGTCAAATAGATTTAAATGCCTCAAACATATTGGCTAGTAAAACTACTGTTGCTATTTGGGATTCTACTTATGCCCCGTTTGCTACTACTTTTTATTGTCAGCAACTGGCACCTGATGGTAAAATATATATAGCCACTACTAGTACAAACAACGTCATGCATATTATTGATTCACCAGATAGTTTAGGATTAGCATGCAATGTAATTCAGCATGGTTTGCAATTACCTGTTCTTAATTCAGGTACAGTACCAAACCATCCTAATTATCATTTAGGGCCTGTTGTAGGAAGCATTTGCGATAGCCTAACGGTAGGCATAACCGAAAACAAAGTACAAAGTGCCAGCTTACGTTTAAACCCCAACCCCGCCACTAACCAAGTTTGGGTCAACTACAATTTCCCCAATAACAAAGATGGTTGGCTTGAGATCTATGATACCATGGGAAAGCTTGTCTTAAAACGTCGTTTGTATTGGAGCACTACTCAACTTTTAGTTTACTTAAATGAAATTAAAAGTAACGGAGTATTTGTTGCGAAAGTTTATGATGATAGTGGAATGTTTGTGAGTATTGAGAAATTGATAAAAGGGTGATTTTTCATAGGATGCAAGAACATGACTCTGCATCTTTAATCTTGCTTCTTTCTTCCCCTATTGCAATTTCGCCAACCACAAACTAGCATTCATAAACAACTTCGAATGTGAGAAGCTTGTCCAACCCGGGAATAAATTATCTGCGGGATTTCCGGTGCCGTCATCCATTGGAGAGCTATCGGTTACAACAAAAACTCTTCCCGTTCCGTAAGTAGAAGTTGCGCACATTGCATGAGTAGAATTCTGAGTAAATCCTGTTTGCCAAATTAATCCTTTTACATTCGCATTTGCGGTGGTATTTGTAGTGATGGTTGCTCCGTTATTAAATTCAAGTTGCGTAACAGCTCCTTCACTACCATTCAAAATTGTATTGGTGGTCCAAGTAGAAAGTATATTACCGGATACTTCGGTAACATTTGTTAAATCGATGCTAAATCCGAAAGGATTACTTTGAATGCTATTGTTTGTCATTAAATCATTCCAGATATCCGGCGAATCCCATCCATCATTATTACGATCAGAGATTGTATGATCCGCTATCATCATTAATCCTCCGCCATTATTTACAAACTGAATGATTGCTGTTTTTTCTGCTGCCGTAAAAACAATATTGGGTTCATCAACTACAAATACATCATAGTTTGATAAGTCTTGTGCATTACTTGAATTACCATAGGTTATACTTCCCGACGAAGGCAATGATTCAACAGTATGTCCTTTTTTTACCAACGCTATTCCCCACGACGATAAAGCGCCTGTCCAATATGTTTCTGATGTGGTAGATGTTATATTAGCTTGTGTAGGTGTAGGGAAACGAGGTACACTTGCATCTTGATCGATAACCCAATCGGCATTTCCCGATGTCTCTGCTTTTGTTGCATCAAACAAAAATTTCTTTGCAGTAGGCACGGCTGAAGTAATAGTAAAATTAATTCCGCTACTCGTGCCTCCACCCGGTGTCGGATTAAATACAGTTACCGTTGCAGTTCCTGCTGTACTAATATTCGTTGCAGGAACAACAGCAGTTAATTGAGAAGCATTAACAAAAGTTGTTGTAAGTGCAGTGCCATTCCATTTTACGATTGAACCTGAGATGAAACTACCACCACTTACTGTTAATGTAAACGAACTTGATCCTGCGACAGCAGAAGAAGGATTAATTCCTGTTAATATGGGAGTTGGATTAACCGGGACAGAAATTGTAAATGTTATTCCGACGCTTGTGCCTCCACCCGGAGTCGGATTAAATACAGTTACCGTTGCACTTCCTGCTGTACTGATATTCGTTGCAGGAACAACAGCAGTTAATTGAGAAGCATTAACAAAAGTGGTTGTAAGTGCAGTGCCATTCCATTTTACAATTGATCCTGAGATGAAACTACTACCGCTTACTGTTAATGTAAACGAACTTGATCCTGCAACAGCAGAAGAAGGATTAATTCCTGTTATTGTTGGCGTAGGATTATTAGGAATTGAATTATCGGGAACAGATAGATCGAGAGAAACAGAAGAAAAAGTAATTGGCAACTTACTCCATGTTTCAATTGAATTGCGATGATGGATCACCACATAATAACTATTGCCGAGTGTGGCGGAAGGGAAAAGAAAACTTCCCGTTCCGTTTGTTGCCAGTACATTTTTTGTAGTATAGAGCAAAGCAAAAGGCGAAGTTGTGCTATGAAGTTCGACCGTAACGGAATCACAAACTGTTGGCAGAGAAGCCGGATCTAAAACTGCTTGTTGTATTCCTCCGCCTAAATAAAACCCTTGAATAAATGCTTTTAAGTTTAAAGTATTAAAACAACTATTCACTGTTACCACAGTAGGAGCCGAAACTACGCCATCAACAGTTACGGTATAAGATCCCGAATTAGTTGCAACAATACTTTGGGTTGTTGCTCCATTGCTCCACAAATAAGTTGAACCCGCAGAAGCTGTGAGAGTAACAGATCCACCTGTACAGAAAGTAGTTGGTCCCGAAGTAGTAATAGTAGGCGGCGACACACTAACTAATTTAATATCATCAATACGATATTGGGTTGTAGTACCATTTTGTTTAAACTGAATACTCAATGTAGCCGAAGCAGGAATTCCCGTAGTAATGGTTCAATAATTCCATATTGACCCTGCTGTTCCGTTACCTGTGGGTAATGCAGGAAACGTCAAGTTCGTATATGCGGTACCGTTAGCACTTACTTGCACTAGCAAGTCGCTACCATCGCCTGTTAAACTACTTTTATTGATACCGAATGAGAGTTGAAGGTTCGTCAATCCGGAGGTATTGATTCCTGAAATGATAAAATTCTTACCTACGGTATTTGTAATAAAAACATTTCCCGACCCCGAAGCACCGGCATACCCAGTAGAAGGAGTAGTTGCTCTCACATCAGCCGAACCCGACATAGTGTATCCATCATTATCGAAACCATTGGCGGTCTCATAAACAGGAATTAATGTAGTGCCCGTCGGAGTACCCATTGATTCCGTAAAAACGGTGGTGCTTAATAACGCATTAACGCCGATTAATCCTTTCGGTAAAAAATCAAGCGAAGGGTTATAAGGGTTTTGATTTTCTGAAAGATTCATCCTGTCTAAATCGATTTTTGATTCAGATGAGGAAACCTTGTTATTATTCAAATATGGACTAAAAGCGTTTGAAGGATTTAATCCTACAACGAAGGTTAATATTAGATATAGTACGCTTTTCTTAAGACGATTCATGATAGACTATTCGGAACTTGGGAAGTTACGGCGAGCAGAAAATTCTACCATCACTATTTGGTCAAACGGGAAAAAATTGCAGCTAAACGAGGCTAAACAGCAGAATTTGTCAAGCAAAGGCCTTTCGACCTTAAAACATCACTGTAGAATCGTTAAGAAATTGAGGCCCTCTAACCTACCCTATCCTGTATATTTCGCAACCAGCGGCATTCTTCTACCGCGTCCGAAAGACTTAGGAGATACTCTTATAATTGGAGCGAACTGGAAGCGTTTCCATTCGTTATTATTTACCATTCGTAAAATGCGATGAACGAGGGTTGCATCGAAACCGGCTTCAATAATTTTATCGGGACCGTTAGCTTCTTCGATATACTTAAACAAAACAGCATCTAACACATCGTACTCGGGTAATGAATCGGCATCTTTTTGTCCGGGGCGCAACTCAGCAGACGGTGCTTTATCAATAATATTCAACGGAATAATTTCTTTATCGCGATTAATATATCGCGCCAGCGCATACACCTCCACTTTATACAAATCACCAATAACAGATAATCCTCCGCACATATCGCCATAGAGCGTACCATAACCTACTGCCAACTCACTTTTATTAGAAGTATTCAGCAAGATATATCCGAATTTATTACTTAACGCCATCACCAAGGTACCACGAATACGCGATTGAATATTTTCCTCCGCAACATTAAATGCAGTGCCTTTGAAATCGTTTTCGAGCGACGACATATAAGCATTATATAGCGGAGCAATCGACAATAACTCACCTGAACAACCGAGGTTAGCGATTAATTTTTCGGAATCGGAAACAGAATGATCACTTGAAAATTCAGAAGGCATCATAACAGCATGCACATTCTCTTTTCCCAATGCTTCAACAGCGAGAACATTCACCACGGCAGAATCGATTCCGCCCGAGAGACCGAGGATAGCCTTTTTAAAGCCCATCTTTTGGAAGTAATCGCGAATACCCAAAACAAGTGCATCATGAATACGGCTCAATTTATCACCTGAATCGGCCGAAACGTGATCAACAGTCGACATTATAATTGAACCATTCGACTCATTAAAATCGCAGATCGCAAAATCCTCAGCGAAATAAGACAACTCATGCATCACCTCCGCATTAGCATTCACGACCATCGAACCACCATCGAAAATCAAATCGGTTTGCGCACCTGTTTGATTCACGTAAATAAGCGGAAGATTATACTCCTTCACATTCTTCAACAAAATATTTCTACGCTCATCGGCATGCAAATAATGAAAAGGCGAAGCAGCGAGATTAATCATGATAGAAGGCTTCTCGCGAATCAACTCCTCCATAGGATATGAAGTATACAAAGGATCATCGTTCATATTCCACAAGTCCTCGCAAACCGTAAGCGCCACCTTCACTCCATTAATATCAACACAAGAAAAATCGCGATTCGACTCAAACCAACGATACTCATCGAAGACATCATATGTAGGCAATAATGTTTTATTACGAATAGCGGCCACTTTACCATCGGCCAAAACAAAAGCCGAGTTAAACAAATTCTTTCCCTTCGGATCGGCATTCGCCGAAGGAGCGCCGACGATAGCAGTAATACCGACACATTCTGAAGCGATAGCAGTTAATGCATCATTACAACACTTGATAAAATAATTATAATCGAGGAAATCGAGAGCCGGGTAACCGCACACTGACAATTCAGAAAAAACCACCAAATTGGCGTTAAGGAATTTGGCACGACGAATAGAATCAACAATTTTACCGGTATTGGCAGTAAAATCGCCAACATGATAATTCAACTGAGCTAAAGCAATCTTCATAGGAAGCAAAGTTACATATCTTAGGAATACGGCTAAAACAAAAGAGGAAGGCCCAAAAACGAACCTTCCTCTTCAAATACAATTGAGCGATTAAAACATAACCCCAATATTCAGGGCGAAATAATTAGAAATAACATTATTATTCGCCGGCAAAATAACTCCTGTATCATTCGCTTTTTTGGTTTTTAAAACATCAACGAAACCATTGTTAAATTCAAAAGAAGCCAAAAAAGTTGTACTACCAGAAATCGTGTATTCTGTACCGATAGCCACTAACATAGAGACATTCATAGTTCTAACATTCGCTTTTGAATCGATATCGCTTTCTAAATCAGTATCCGCTTTTGCTTTAAGGTTAACACCTGGCACGAATCCAAATTGACCAAAATATCTAAACTTATTAAACTCCTTCGTTTTCATTTTAATGGAAATAGGCAATTCAACATACTGAAGATTCCATTTTGAAACAGAATCTTTTGTATTTAATGGATTCTTTTTGTTAAGAGAACCGCCACGATAAGTCACTTGAACGCCTGAAGCAATAGCATAATTAGAAGAAAAGTTATATTCGCCGATGATGCCGTACGAAAACCCTAACTTTGAGCCGTCGCGAGTTAGTTCTTTCGAATCGGGTTTAAGCCAAGCCAAGGTTGGTGCAACTTTTAATCCGAAATGAAATTTCTGATCTTGAGCTTTAGTAATACCAACGCTTAAGCAAAATACTATAACTAATAATAAATTACGTTTGTTCATGATGAATCGATTTTATACAACAAAATTAATGAAAATAACATTGCTACTCTTATTAGCAGTTAATATTAGTATACTACCAGGATGTAAATCGGATCCACATAAAAAAAATGCGCCAGCACCGATTGAGACTCCAAACATTCAACTCGAGCTTAAATTCGAGCGCTTCGACCAAGACCTATTTTCACATAATCAAATTGACAGTACAACGGTAAAGGCTTTGCGCAACAAGTACGGACAATTTTTCGATTTATGGTGTATTCGATTAGCAGGAATAACACCAGGTTACGGAGAGCAACCAAACTACAGCACAATTGCAAAAAACATGAACGAGTATATTCACGACAAATATATGCGTGAAATATATGAAGAATCACAAAAGCAATACAAAGATGCAACCTTTATAAAATCTGAATCGGAAGAAGTATTTAAGCGCTATAGCAAATTATTTCCCGGCAAACCCATTCCTGAAATTATAACATATTTATCTCCCTTTGCCACTAACGTTACCACAACAGAAAGTGTATTAGGTGTTGGTCTGCATTTTTACCTAGGAGAAAAATACCAATACTACACTACGTTAGATCTTCCATTGTATATGATAAAAAAGTTCAGAAAAGAATATATTATCAACGACATGATTAAAGGTTGGCTCGACAGTGAATACTTAAATGACACGGTACAAAACTCATGTATCAACCAAATGGTTTATCAAGGTAAAGCACTTTATGCGCTTGAACTGTTAACACCTGAAAATGATGACACCATAAAAATAGGATATAGTGCAAATCAATTGGAATGGGCATACTCAAACGAGGCTAAAATATGGGCCTTTTTCATTGAACAACAACTTCTGTTTAGCAACAATGCCAAGCTCTATATGAAATTTATAAACGACGGAAATGGCACGAGCGGATTTCCTAAGGAAGCGCCCGCAAAATTAGGAGCCTTCATTGGTTGGCAGATTGTAAGAAGCTATATGAAAAAAAATAAAAACGTATCGGTATCCGACTTATTCAAAAATACGGATGCACAAGCTATTCTTTCGAAATCGGGATACAAACCATTAAAAGCGAGTTAAGATGTTATCAATAAAAAAGTTCACGTTTAATCCCTTCCAGGAAAACACATATATAATTTACGACGAAACGAAAGAATGTATTATTATTGATCCAGGTTGTTATGATAAGTCAGAAAAACTAGCTCTTAGCAACTTTATCACTGAACAATCATTAAAACCTGTTTACTTATTAAACACACATTGTCATTTAGATCATGTACTGGGAAACAGATATGTATTTGAACAATATCAACTAAAACCACGCATACACGAAAAAGAGGAAATGCTTTTAAATGCTGCGCAAGAATATGGAAAGATGTATGGCATATTCATGGAAGGCTCTCCAGAACCAATCATTGACTTAGAAGCAAATACTGAAATAAAATTCGGCACTACCACACTCAAAATCTTATTTACACCGGGTCATAGTCCGGGCAGTGTATGCTTTTACTCGGTTGCAGATGCCCAAATTATTGCAGGTGATGTACTGTTTAAACAAAGTATCGGGAGAACCGATTTGCCTGGTGGAAGTATGGAACAATTGATAGAAAGTATTCGAACACAATTATTGGAGTTAGACGATAACACTGAAATTCATCCTGGTCACGGCGACAAAACTAGTATTGGATTTGAGCGTAACAACAACCCATTTATATTAAGCTATTAATCTTTCATGAAATTTAAAATATTTCGTTACCTCGTTATCGTTAGTATACTAGTAATTGCGTTAAGTGCAACAACAAAAGCACAAACAGTAATTATTTCAAGTGACCCGTTGGATTTTACCGGGATGGATTATGCGGCAGTGCAAGGCGCTGATGAAGAAGGAGTATTTGTTGTACACAGCAATCTTCCATTAGAAAGCGACCGCGATCGTGTTGGTCTCAGAAACAGAAAGTACCAACTAAGTTATTACAACTATGGCATGAAGCGCCGATGGACAATCCCTTTAGTAGCGGGATATGATGGCGCAGCGATAGAAGGCGTAACCTTTTTCAATAATAAATTACTAGTATTATCAACAATCATCGACAAAGGGCAAAACAAATACAAATTATTTATTGACGTCTACAACAACAAAGGGAAAGCTGAAATTACAGGGAAAAACGCAACTTCATTTGCATACACAAAAAGCAACTCGTTAGAAAAACCAAGATTAATTAATAGTCCGGGAAAGAATTCACTTGCTATATATATTAATGAATTGGGCGATCAATTTCAAACAATAAATATAGCCTTACTCGACACCAACTACACAGTAACTTTATCACATAGAGGAAAAGTTAATTATGGGGATCGGGATTTATTAGTAACCGATTACAATATTGCTGACAACGGAGAATTTTATCTTTTAGGAATGATAAAAGACCCTGATCCAATAAAAGAAAAAAAGAAACAACGTATATATACACTTTTCGCAATGAAAGCGGGTAGTGAGGAAGTAAAAGAATACAAAATTAACGATAGTAGTAGGCCAATGACGGAAGCAGCTATAACTGTTGATAAGGTAAACGGAAATGCGGTCGTTACAGGATTTTATGCAGACAAAACCTCATTTAGTGGGTCGGGGTTACTATTTGCCAAGTTGAAGATTGGAAGTGATGATCCATTAGAAATTAAGTACTACCCCATTGGAGGAGATGCACAAATAAAATTAGTAGGCGAACGCAATTCAGGAGTAGGAATAAGTTTATTTAGCTATCCGATTCAAAAAGTAGTATTACGAAACGATGGCGGAGCTATAATAATAGCAGAAGCGGTTTATTTAAGTGAATATTCATACTACGACTATTTCACGCAAAGCTTTAGCCACAGAATTGAATATCACTTCGATAATATAGTAACGTTCTCGGTAAACAATGAAGGAGAGATAGAATGGAGCCAAATGATACGAAAAGAGCAAACTTCACTTGACGATTTCGGGTTATATTCCTCATTCGATAACTATTTAAACAGTAACGAGATGGGGATATTATACAATAAAGACATTGGTCGTAATAATGAAATTACGGCGGTGATCATTAATAAAACGGGCCAGCAAACCATAAAGCGCATTACAAAAATTGGCGATAATATTACGATATTACCGCGGGCTGGAAAACAGATCGATGAATCGGCGATTGTAATTCCGGCGATATCTAAAAAGCGCCTTCATCTAATACAGATCGAACTATAACAAAAGGGCTCAGAATGCGACTTCGAGCAAAAGCGAATACTTTTTAGGGTGTAATTGGCAATAAATAATAAGATGTTTTACCCAGTTAATTACTTATATCTATTTCTTTTTCAATAAGATATTGCTTTTCGTCGAAAAGTACCCCCTACTCTTTTAATTAAATAATGAGCGAATATTAGTCTGTAACTCTTACCTTTGGGCTTCGATATGGCAAAAATAACATTCAACAACCGTCAGAGTCCATTCTTTGACTCCCTTCGAAGCAAGATTGACAATTATTTCGAAGAGCACAAGATATCCCCTACCGGCAACATGAAATTATGGAGCAAGACAATTATTCTTGCTATAGCCGCTGCCACGGTATATCTATTATTAGTTTTCACCAACTTACCAATTGCAGCGCAACTAGGATTATGTGCGGTTTTAGGATTCAACTTAGCGAGCATCGGATTTAACGTGATGCACGATGGAGCGCATGGATCCTATTCAGAAAACAAGCATATAAACAACATCATGTCGTATTCGCTAAACATTATGGGCGGATCGAGTTTTATGTGGAAGATAAAGCACAACGTTATTCATCACTCATTTACCAATATTGAAGGGGTTGACGATGACATTATGGTTGGGCCATTAATGCGAATCAACGATCAACAAAAGAAATACTGGATACATCGATTTCAACATATTTATTGGATAATCCTATATGGGTTAACTTACTTTGTATGGATTTTCTGGAACGACTACCAAAAATATTTCACGCGTAAAATTGGACCTACTCCAATTCGTAAAATGAAATTATCCGAGCATATCGGATTTTGGGTAACGAAGGTTGGGTATTTGTCATGTTTCATATTGTTACCGGCATATAAACATGGAATTATTCAAACACTAGTAGGGTACACAGTAGTATTATTCGTAACCGGATTAGTAATTGCAGTAATTTTCCAGTTAGCACACGTAGTTGAAGATACTAAATTCCCGAGTCCGGATCCTACTAGCAATAAAATTGAAAGTGAGTGGGCATTACATCAAGTGTACACTACTGCAAACTTTGCAACAAACAGCAAAGCCATTAGTTGGTTTATGGGAGGATTAAACTTCCAAGTTGAGCACCATTTATTTCCAAAGATCAGTCACATTCACTACCCGCAAATTAGCAAATTAGTACGAGCAACTTGTCAGGAGTTCAATGTAGAGTACATAGAATATCCTACCCTTTGGAGTGCGATAGGAGCACATCTTCGTCACTTGCGACAATTAGGAAGAGCATAATAAAAAATCCCACTGAAAGGTGGGATTTTTTATTTTAGAAAATATTTTATTAATTCTGGCGAACCATTAAAGACGCGGCTAAATCTTTCAATGGTTTTTTATTTGCATCAGGAATAGGAATACTATTAAGGTGCGAAATTGCTACATCATAAAGTTCATTCATTTTTGCTTCAGCTTGTTCACGAACACTTAGCAAATTATAAATTTGAGTCACTGATTTCACCTTTTCTTGCGGCTGATCAGAAACATTAATCCATTTTAGCAATGAATCTTTTGTTGTTCCAGAAGCCTTATTAAGGGCGGTTAGCAATAAGAAAGTCTTTTTATTAGAAAGAATATCGCCTCCCACTTGCTTTCCAAATTTATCGGCATCGCCGAAAACATCAAGAATATCGTCTTGCAATTGAAATGCTACTCCCAAGTTCACGCCGAAATCATACAGATGATTCGCATCGCTATCATTTGCGCCGGCAATGATAGCTCCGATTTTAAGAGCACCACCTAGAAGAACTGCCGTTTTCAATCGAATCATTTCAATATACTGATTGATGGACACTTCATCCATCGACTCAAAATCCATATCAAGCTGTTGCCCCTCACAAACCTCGATCGCAGTTTTTGTAAACACATCCATTACAGGACGAACAGAAGCATTAGGGCTTTGCATTACCAAGCGACAAGACTCTACAAACATGGCATCTCCTGAAAGGATAGCAATATTCGAATTCCATTTTGTATGAACGGTAGGTTTTGAACGACGCAAAGGAGCGTTATCCATAATATCATCGTGCATCAAAGTAAAATTATGAAACACTTCTACACCTAAAGCAGCAGGAAGAGCGGCATTAACATCGGCCCCGAAGGCATTACATCCCATAAGCGTAAGAACGGGACGCATTCGTTTTCCGCCAAGCGAAAGAATATATCGCAATGGGTCGTAAAGAGCGGAAGGTTCGTTAGGGAACGACAACTGCTTAATACCATCAAGAACAAGTTCTTGTAAGCGGGGCAATGGAATCATTTAAACGGGAACCTCTTGCTTAGCCTGTATCAATTTAACGATACCCTCATCGAGAGTTGTCATTCTACGATTCAACAAATTACGCATAACAGTAACATCAGGACAACGACGTGTCATATCGCCTTCTTTTAATGCAGGAAGGAAAATAATTTTCGATTTAGAACCTGAAATCTCAATAATTTTACGAGCAAGATCGAGAATTGTAATTTCATAGTCATTACCAATATTAGCGACATCATTCACCATTTGGTTGTTATAAAATGCGTTTAAGCAAGCATCGATATTATCATCAACATAACAAAAAGTACGGGTTTGGCTACCATCGCCATAAATCGTAATATCTTGGTTATTCATTGCTGCCGTTAAGAACTTCGACATCACAAAATCGGTACTTTGCTTTTTCCCATAGGTATTAAAGAATCGGAAAATTGTAAACTCGAGCCCGAACTCTTGATAATACGAACGAAGGTAAGCTTCACCCACATTCTTCACAATAGCATATGGAAGGCGAGAATTGAGTGGAGTTGTATGTTCATTTTGAGGAAATTCAACAGGTTCTCCATAAACCTCTGAACTAGAAGAGAAGTACACTCTTTTCACCCCTGTATTTTTACATAGATTCAACAAATTACGAATACCATTCAAATCGTTTAGAACCATTACAGGATTTGCAATAGTGCGTTTAACGCCCACAACAGCCGCGTAATGAAATACATAATCAAAATTGAAGGTATGAAAGATAGCAGAAATGTCACTTAAGTCGTTTACATCCGCTTTAATAAAGCGAACATTATCATGTATCGAAATGGGAAGTTTATTTTCAGAACCTGTTAAAAGATTATCGACAATAACCACAAGATTTTGTGGATCATCGGCTAATTTTTGCGCAAGACAACTTGCAATAAATCCGGCACCACCGGTAACTAAAATTCTACGTTGCATACTTGAGATCTTTATTGTTAAACTACTGCCAATATTTACCCTTTATTGGAATAGTTAAGAATGTTATTTATTCTAGAGAATATAGGATCACAATTAAGTGTACCTAGCTATGTGTCAAATTTAGCAAATATTTACCATATCCGCTCTTTACAAGAGGCTGGGCAAGGTCATCTAATTGTTTTATGTCAATATATCCCATGCGGAATGCAACTTCTTCGATGCATCCAATTTTTAATCCTTGACGTTCTTCAATAACCTGAACGAACTGACCGGCCTGCATAAGTGAAGAAAAAGTGCCTGTATCGAGCCAAGCGGTTCCTTTATCGAGGATACCAACTTTCAGACTTCCTGCTTCCAGATAAGCCTTATTAATATCTGTTATTTCATATTCTCCTCGAGAAGAAGGCTTTAAGTTTTTAGCAATACTTATCACCTGGTTATTATAGAAATATAATCCAGGAACCGCGTAATTTGATTTAGGGGAGTTCGGTTTTTCCTCGATACTTATTGCCTTTTTATTAGCATCAAACTCAACCACACCATAACGTTCGGGATCAGAAACGTGATATGCGAACACCACTCCACCTTCGGGATTTTGGTTCTCAATAAGAAGTTGGTGTAAGCCTGTACCATAAAAAATATTATCGCCAAGGATGAGAGCAACACTATCATTACCGATAAACTTCTCTCCTATAACAAAAGCCTGCGCCAAACCATTGGGAACATCCTGAATAGCGTATTCAAAATTGCAGCCCAGCGACTTTCCATCGCCCAACAATTTCTTAAACATAGCTTGATCATGAGGAGTGGTAATAATTAATATTTCATTAATACCAGCCATCATCAAAACACTCAACGGATAATAAATCATTGGCTTATCATAAACGGGCATAAGTTGTTTACTTACGGCCAAAGTTAGAGGATGTAATCGGGTACCGGAGCCACCGGCAAGGATAATACCTTTCATAATTTTTTCTTTGTAGATGCTTAAGAAAATCTTTCGAAGGATTGACAACTGTTAGTATACCCTCTCTCGAAAAAGTTTCACAAATATATAACAGTTATTTTTTAACCTCGAGGTCGTCTAATTCAATATCACTTTCTTCTGAATCATATTCAAATAAAGGCTCTGAAAGGAACGCCTTAGTTGTTAATCTTCTTTCGAGACTTACTAAGAATGCTGGCAACAATATTAAGTTAGAGCACATTGCCACAAGTAACGTCACACTCAATAATTTACCTAACGCTGCCGTACCTCCGAAATCAGAAGCAGTAAATATAAAAAACCCGAAGAAAAGAATAACAGCAGTATAAATCATACTCATTCCTGTTTCATAAATTGTAGTATGAACCGCTTTTGAGATTGATTTAACTTTACTACTTCTCATCTCATGACGATATTTAGTAAGGAAATAAATTGTTTGGTCACTTGCTATACCAAAAGCAATACTAAAAATTAAGATTGTAGAAGGCTTTAATGCAATATGAAAAAAGCCCATTAATCCGGCAGTAATTACTAATGGAATTATACTAGGCAATATAGAAATCAAAATCATTCTTACCGACATAAACAAAGTAATCATGATTAACGAAATCAAAAATATGGCGAGTAAAATACTCTCCAATAAATTTTCGAGTAGGTATTTATTCCCTTTCAAGAAAATAAGACTATTACCTGTAATAGAAGTAGTGTAATCCTCTTTCGGAAAAATCGAATCCACTTTTGGTCGGATTGCTTTTAGCAGAGCATCCATTCGTTTAGATCCAATATCAGACATCTGTACGCTTATGCGCGTTTCTGTTTTAGAGCTATCTAAAAAACTTTTAAACAGTTGCGTTTTACCCTTCTTATTCCCAATAAAAGAAGACATTTCAGCCAAGTCCATAGCACCAGGTAAGATGTAATATTTACGTTCACCATTATGATATGCTTGGTAAGTAAATTTTAATCCATCAACAACAGAAATGGGCTTAGATAATTCATCGAAATGCGACAATTCTTTTTCAAGTCGATTAATTTTTTGCAATGTACGCGGCTGCAAAACACTTTCATTGTTTTTTGTGGCCACTGTAAACTCTAATGGCAAAACGCCTTTGAAATTTCCCTCAAAAAACTTCATATCGAGATACACTGGATCATTCGTAGGCAGATCGTCGACAACATAACCTACATTATCAAGTTTCGAAATACCGTAGCATGAAACAATAAGAATTACGATAACAACGGCATAAATTTTTCGCGTATGAAAGCGCACCCAATGATCTACATAATGCAACGTTTTTTGAGTACGAGGCGCCTCAAGATGCTTAATATGTTTCACTTTAGGAGGAGGCAAATAACTAAATACGATAGGAATCAAAATAATTGAAATGACCCATGTTGCCATTACATTTAACGAAGCCACTAAACCAAACTCCATGAGCAACCTAGAACCTGTAAAATACAATACAAAAAACCCGATGGCAGTAGTTACATTAGCAAGAAAAGTAGTGAATCCGATGCGCTGAACCATTCTAACCAATGCTGCACCCTGAGATCCATGACGAGCAAATTCGGTTTGGTATTTATTCAGCATAAAAATGCTATTAGGAATTCCAATCACAATTATAAGCGGAGGAATTAATCCACTAAGAATAGTAATTTTATACCCTAGCAAGGCAATGCTACCAAGCGACCAAACAACGCCCACAGCAACTACAATCAAAGAGAAGAAAACAACTTGAAAAGATCGAAAGAAAACAAACAATACGAGTGCCGTTACAATCACCGCCAATAATAAAAACAACTTCATTTCCTTCACCACTTTACCAGTTATAGCAGTACGAATAAATGGCATACCGCTAATATGCATATCGATATTATTATCTAAACCATACTGATTAGCCCGTTCCTGAATTTGCTTAACTATCTCTAACCGATTTTTCGTATTTAATTTCTTTTTATCAAACGTAATTGCCATTAAAGTACTATTCGTAGCTTTATTAAAAACGAAACCATCATAAAAGGGCAAATCATTAATTACCTTATGAATACTATCTAGCTCGGCCTCTGACCTACAAGGCTTAACCAACAAAAGTTTCATGTCGAATTGGTGCAACGAATCATTCCTTTGCACAACATATAAATGTGCTACAGAAACAACGGCCTCAATGCCATCCATTTTACGAACATCCTCGCCCAACTTCCACCAATCATTATACTTCTTGAGTGAAAAAAAAGAAGTATCCTTGATACCAAGGACCATTACGGATCCATCTTCACCAAATTTGGATTTAAACTCTGTATAATTAATGAAATCGGGGTCGGTTGCTGGTAATATTTTAGCAAACTCATACGACAACTCAATTTTAGAAGCCTGCCAACCCATCAAAACTGTTATTACTGAGATGATAATCAGCAACAACACACGATTCCTTAAAATATATTTCGCCGGTTTATTGAACATGGATAAGTAAAAATACAAATTAAACGAAAGCACTGTTCCTGAAATTAAGAAAATAGACTTGAAAAGCATCAAAAACAATGTTATTCCTTTATAATGATATAAATCAGCAGAAAGTATAACTTTGGAGCGAGCTATGAATCGCAACATAAAAGACGGACTTAATTTCATCGGAAAGATGCGTGTAGGAAGAGTTGTAAACGCTCTGAAAGTTCTTAGCTCCTACTACATCACACGAATTCGTAAGCAGCCAGTACAATGGGGAATGCCAATTGCATTATCTTTTGAACCTACCACTTCGTGCAACTTACGCTGTCCAGAATGCCCGAGCGGACTTCGATCATTTACTCGTCCGACAGGAATGTTAGAAGAAGAACTTTTTAAAAAAATAATCGATGAAGTAAGTGATACGCTTTGGTATTTGATTTTTTACTTTCAGGGAGAACCTTATTTACATCCATCCTTCACCGAATTAGTAAAATACGCATCCGAAAAAGGCATTTACACCGCCACTAGCACGAATGCACACTACCTAACGGATGCGAATGCCCGAAAAACAGTTGAATCGGGATTAGACCGATTAATTATTTCGATTGACGGAACGACGCAAGAAGTATATGAACAATACCGTATAGGGGGAAAACTTGAGAAAGTCATAGAAGGAACGAAGAATATTGTGAGGTGGAAAAAAGAATTAAAATCGATTACGCCTCATATTATTTTTCAGTTTTTAGTGGTAAAGCCCAACGAACATCAAATTGCAGAATTAGAGCAATTAGCAAAAGAATTAGGTGTTGACGAAGTTGGATTAAAAACGGCTCAGATATACGACTATGAAAATGGGAACGTGTTAATTCCTACACAAGGAAAATACTCAAGATATACGAAAATCGGCGAGGATAAATACGAAATAAAAAACCAACTATTAAACCATTGTTGGAAACTATGGCATAGCTGTGTAATTACATGGGATGGCGCAGTAGTTCCTTGTTGTTTCGACAAAGATGCTTGGTATAAAATGGGGGATCTAAGAACCGAGACATTTGCTTCGTTGTGGCAGAATGAAAAATACAAAAACTTCAGAGCATCGGTGGTACGCTCACGTTCAGAAATCGAGATGTGCAAAAACTGTACAGAAGGCACTAAAGTTTGGGGATAATCAAATTTATTTTTTAATTGCTTTACCATTTGCAAAAACTGTTTCCTGCAAGGGCGAATTAAAAATATCGACGCGCCACCAATAATTAGTATTCAGGCCAACAACCAAATTATTAATCCTTTATTCATATCGAAATAAAAAAAATGGTGACCGGAATACATCCCGATCACCAACTTATAAGTCAACTACTTTTAGTGATGATTCGCCATTCTCATTTCAGCTGCTTCACGCATTGCCTCTTCGATATCCTCCACTTCAACAGGAATAGCCGACATTAAATCAACAGGCTCTTTAGTGGTTATCAAAATATCATTTTCGATACGAATACCCAATCCTTCTTCAGGAATATAAATACCTGGTTCACATGTAAACACCATACCTGCTTTCATTGGTTGGTAACGATTACCGATATCATGCACATCGAGCCCTAAGAAATGCGAAGTCCCATGCATAAAATATTTTTTATACAAAGGCATTTCTGGATTTTGTTTTTTCACTTCATCTTTATCGAGCAAACCGAGACCGATTAATTCGCCCTCCATAATTTTACCCACTTCAAAATGATAATTCTCGATAATATTTCCCGGCACCAACATCGCTTTTGCTTGTTTCATAACTCTTAAGCAAGCATTATAAACATCACGTTGACGTTCGGTATATAATCCGTTTACAGGAATAGATCTCGATAAATCTGCAGCATAATTTGCATACTCTGCACCGAAATCGAGTAAGATCACATCACCATCATTACAAACATTATTATTATCGATATAATGCAACACATTCGCATTTTTTCCTGATGCAATGATTGGAGTATAGGCGTGACCGGTAGCACGTTTACGAATAAATTCATGCGTGATTTCAGCTTCAATTTCGTATTCCATCACTCCAGGTTTTACGAAACGCAAAACGCGACGGAAAGCCTTTTCAGTAATATCGATTGCGCGCTGCAATAACTTAATTTCAAAATCACTTTTCACCGCTCTTAAATCGGCCATAATAGACCCTGAACGCAGAAACTCATGGCCTGGGTAACGATTTCGCATGTCGTTAGAAAAACGCAATTCCTTATACGGAACTTCACTAGAAAAACGATCATTCTCATTTAAGTTCACATACACATTTGAGCAATGATTCATTAGCATTGGAATAATACTTCCAATATCTTCGGTCCAAAAGATACTCTGAACGCCAGAAGTAGCACGAGCCTCTTCTTTCGTGTATTTATGTCCTTCCCAAATTGCAATGTGCTCATTCGTTTTACGAACGAACAAGATCTCTCTGTACTTTGGAAGTGGGGCATCGGGGAATATGACCAATAAAGTTTGCTCCTGGTCGATACCTGAAAGGTAAAACAAGTCGGGATGTTGATGAAAAACAAAGTTCTGATCTGCAGAACGAGGCATTTCATCGTTAGCGTTAAAAAATGCGATAGAGCCCGGCTTCAACTGAGCTTTAAAACGTTCACGATTTTCGATGAACAGTTGCGATTCGATTGGAAGGTATTTCATAATCGTTGGATACATTGTATTTGAGATGACGAAACTACAAAAAAGAAATTCGAAAGAAAACGAGAATGACTTAATTCATCCGGAACCTATGTTTTGGCCATAAATCACCTTTAAATGCTCTTCGTTACGTCATGAATTACATTAAACCTCTGCTTTTTTATCGACAATCACTGGTTTAGCTGTTCACTAAGTAATGTATATGACTGAACCAATAGACTTTATGACATTTATTAGAATGACTCTAAATATTACCTATTTTACTTGCTGCTTGAATTGTCGAAGCTAAATTTGTGCTCCTTTAAAACCCGTATTAAATACAACTGTTATAACATTCGCTATGAGTAAATTCTTCGAATTCCTGAATTCATCGGTTGGCCGCAAGTGGTTAATGGCCTTCACCGGTTTATTCTTATGCCTGTTTGTGCTGGTGCACATGTCAGGAAATCTGCAATTATTTAAAAATGATGGCGGAAAAGCATTCAACCAATATGCTGTATTCATGACCACTTTCCCTTTAATCAAGGCAGTGTCGTACGTGAATTATTTATTAATTTTATTACATGCGTTGAACGGATTCTATCTCGTGAATAAGAATCGCAAAGCGCGTCCGGTAAAATATGCTGGTGCAAAAAGTGATGCAAGCGCCTCTTGGTCGTCTCGCAATATGGGATTATTAGGAACAGTTTTATTGGTATTCATTATTATTCACATGGGACATTTCTGGAGAGAATTCCACTTCGTTCCTATGGAAGCGAAGCAGTATATCACTAAAATCGGAGATATTCCTTCATCGGGAGCTGCATTTGATACTGTAATAACAATCCAGGCGAAAGACTTCAAAGAGCCTAGACATTACACTATCAACCAGCAAGACATGAGTGGTCGCATGGCTACTTACGAAGTTGTTGAGTTAAAAGACTTATATGGAGAAGTAGCAGAAGCGTTTAAATCGCCTCTATACGTAGCCTTCTATGTATTGGCAATGATTGCATTATCCTACCATCTTGCGCATGGATTTCAGAGTGCATTCCAGACTTTCGGAATTCGATCTAAGACCTATGCCCCAGTCATTAAAGGACTAGGAAATCTACTATTTGCCATTATCATTCCGGCCTTATTTGCTGCAATGCCCCTTTACTTTTTATTCATTAAACACTAAGAAAGAACATCGACTATGACGCTCGACTCAAAAATACCGGCAGGTCCATTATCAGAAAAATGGGACCGTCATAAGTTTAATCTAAAGCTTGTAAATCCGGCGAATAAACGCCGCTACGATGTTATCATTGTAGGAACAGGATTAGCGGGAGCTTCGGCAGCTGCTTCTCTTGCTGAATTAGGATACAATGTAAAAACCTTTTGCTTTCAAGATAGTCCGCGTCGCGCACACAGTATTGCGGCTCAAGGAGGTATTAATGCTGCTAAGAATTACCGTAACGACGGTGACAGCGTTTACCGTTTATTTTACGATACTATTAAAGGTGGTGACTACCGTGCTCGTGAGGCGAACGTTCATCGTTTAGCGCAAGTGAGTGTGAACATCATCGACCAATGCGTTGCGCAAGGTGTTCCATTTGCACGTGAGTACGGCGGATTACTCGACAACCGTTCGTTCGGAGGAGCTCAGGTATCGCGTACATTCTATGCAAAAGGGCAAACGGGACAGCAATTATTGTTAGGAGCTTACAGTGCGATGAACCGCATGGTGGGATCGGGACAAATTAAGAGTTACACTCGTCATGAGATGTTAGAAGTAGTAATGGTAGGTGGACAGGCACGCGGAATTATTGCGCGCGACATGGTTACCGGCGAAATCGAACGTCACAGTGCACATGCAGTAGTACTTTGTACTGGTGGATACGGAAACGTATTTTACTTAACAACATATGCTCGCGGATCGAATGCAACAGCGATTTGGAGAGCGCATAAAAAAGGAGCTTTCTTCGGAAACCCTTGTATGACGCAAATCCACCCTACTTGTATTCCGGTTTCGGGCGATCACCAATCAAAATTAACGTTGATGTCGGAGTCGTTACGTAACGACGGACGTATTTGGGTGCCAAAACAAAAAGGAGATCCTCGTACGCCGGCAGATATCCCTGAAGACGATCGCGATTACTACTTAGAAAGAAGATATCCATCGTTCGGAAACTTAGTGCCACGCGATATTGCATCACGTGCTGCAAAAGATATGTGCGACAAAGGATTCGGAGTAGGTAAAACAGGATTAGCGGTATATCTTGACTTCAGCGATGCAATTAACCGATTAGGAGAAAAAGCAGTTGAAGCGAAGTATGGTAACTTGTTTGACATGTACAAACAAATCACCGGCGACAATCCTTATAAAACACCGATGATGATTTATCCTGCGGTTCACTATACAATGGGTGGACTATGGGTAGATTATAACTTAATGACTACCATTCCGGGCTTATATGCTTGCGGAGAAGCGAACTTCAGCGACCACGGAGCTAACCGTTTAGGAGCTTCAGCGTTGATGCAAGGATTAGCTGACGGATATTTCGTGTTACCATACACCATCGGAGATTATTTAGCGGGTGTTGAGCGTAAGCCAATTGCCAACGACACTCCTGAATTTATGGAAGCAGAACAATTAGTAAAAGACAGATTACAAAAACTTCTTTCCATTAAAGGAAATAAAACAGTCCATGAATTTCACCGTGAGTTAGGATTAATCATGTGGAATCACTGTGGTATGGGACGTAATGAGCAAGGCCTTAAAGACGGGATTGTGAAGATGAAAGCATTACGTGAAGAATTCTGGAAAGATCTTTTAGTACCGGGCACCGACAACGAATTAAATCAGAATTTAGAGAAAGCGGGACGTGTTGCCGATTACCTTGAATTAGGAGAGTTAATGATGGTTGATGCGCTTGAAAGAAAAGAAAGTTGCGGCGGTCACTTCCGTGAAGAATACCAAACACCGGAAGGAGAAGCGTTACGTGACGACGACAATTTCTCTTATGTAGCGGCATGGGAATACAAAGGTGATAACCTAGCACACCAACTACACAAAGAAGTACTTGACTATGAATTTATACAACGTTCACAGCGCTCTTACAAGTAATCAACCTTAACAATACCACGATTTAAAAAATACTTCCGATCATGAGTGGAAATATGAATTTAACTTTAAAAGTTTGGAGACAGAAAAACGCTTCAGACACGGGCCGTTTAGAGTCTTATCCGGCAAAAAATATATCACCTGACATGTCGTTTTTAGAGATGTTAGATGTAGTAAACGAAGATCTAATTAAAGAAGGTAAAGACCCTATCGCATTTGACCATGATTGTCGCGAAGGGATTTGCGGGATGTGCAGTATGTACATCAACGGACGAGCGCATGGACCTAACAAAGGGGTTACTGCTTGTCAGTTGCACATGCGTAGCTTCAAAGATGGCGACATGATTATTATTGAACCATGGAGAGCGGCGGCATTCCCTGTATTACGCGATTTAATTGTTGATCGTACTGCGTTAGAGAAAATCCAACAAGCAGGAGGATTCGTAAGTGTAAACACAGGATCTGCTCCTGACGCAAACGCTATTCCGGTACCAAAATGGAATGCTGACGAAGCATTTAATGCAGCAGCATGTATTGGATGCGGAGCATGTGTAGCAGCATGTAAAAACTCATCGGCGATGTTGTTTATGTCGGCTAAAGTATCGCAATATGCTTTATTACCACAAGGAAAAGCGGAAGCTAAGATGCGTGTAACAAACATGCTAAAAGTACACGACGAACAAGGATTCGGAGCTTGTACAAACACAGAAGCATGCGAAGCTGAATGTCCGAAAGGAATTTCTGTAAGCAATATTGCACGCATGAATCGTGAGTATGCGGCGGCGATGTTGGCCGGCGAGTAATAAAAGGACATAAAAAAAGCCTCGGATACTTCGTTCTGAAAAATTTTCAAAATCCTCATTTACGCTCTGTAAACTCCGGTTTTGAAAAATTTTCAAGCCTCGTCTGCGAGGCTTTTTTATGCCCTTTTGAGTTCTATTACTGCCTCAGATAATTCGTTCTAGAAATTTTTCAAAATCCTCATATTGACGAATAGTCAACACTCCGGTTTTGAAATTTTCCAAGTTTCGTCTGAAAAGATATAAGAAGCACAAAAAAACAATTAAAGAAGACCCCTGTCGAATATAATCGGCGGGGGTTCTTTCTTTTAGCTCTTTGCTATCGTATATTTGTAAGTATGAAAAGGACTCTGTTTCGTCTAACCCTTATTTTAAGCATTTTGCTGCAATCGAAAAGCAGTATGGGGCAACTGGCTTGTCAGGATCCTAATCGTCCGGCTCAGCCTACGTATTCTTGTCCCGGCGACTATCGTCCTGTTTGTGGTTGCGACGGAAATACGTACCGAAACGATTGCTTTGCTTATTACAAAGAAGGTTTGAATAATTACACCGACGGAAGTTGCGCATCGTTCGATTTTGATATCACACCTAATACTGCAACCTACGAATTGAATCTTCAAATCTTTCGTAAAATCGGAGGCTATGTACTAATTACCATTTACACAACACCATTAGGTTATAGAGAAAGCGAGTTTCAAGTGTATATTCCCGGTGCGGGCTCTACCGGAGGATATGCTTATCCCTATCCTATCGACGTGAGTAATTTGAACGGAGGAGTTTACATCATCGAAGTCGTATCGGATGGAGATAAGCAAGTAAAGAAATTTTTTAAGTATAGGGTTTAAAAAACTACGCATTCCTAAAATAAAAAAAGCACAACCATACAGTTGTGCTTTTTTATTTATTGCAAAAGAAATTTATTCTTTCACCATCTTAAGTCCCTTAACCGCTTTATCGCTTGTTTCGAAATAATAAACGCCGGCTGCAAAGTTCGATAAATTAACAGCGACAATTTCGTTGTCGATTGTTCCCGTTGAAATGATTTTACCAAGTTGATCAACAATATCAAATTGCTTTCCAACAAATGTATTATTCAGTTTTACGTTTACATTTCCTTTAGAAGGAATTGGAAAAACACTATACGATTGGTTCGCGTTTATATCGTTTAATCCTGTTGTTGTGCTGTTGTAAAGTGCAGTAATTTCTAATTGCGTTAAGGCTCTTGTCCATACTCCTACATCATCAAGCAATCCAGCATAATATCCTCCGGCAAATCCGCGTCCTACATAAAATCCCATATTTGCTGCGGTAGTTCCTGTATAGGTGAAGTTAGTCGACGATTGCAACATTCCATCGCGGTATAAATTCATCACACCGTTATTGTAAGTAGCAACTACATGCATCCAAGCCCCGATTGTATCCGGACAAGTTGTCCATATCCAAGCCGATTGTTGTTTATTGCAACCAAACTGAACGTCAGATGGCCCTTGAACGATAGAGATGAAATTAGCTGACGTATTATTTCCATTCATCAATGCAATACCTGCTAAAGGTTGTGTCGATTTCTTTTCCCATACCGAATACGTAAACTGACCGGTTTGAGAAAACGTAAAGCTGGGAGCAGTAATTTGCAACCAATTTGATGAACCATTAAAGGATGCTGCTGCAGCAGCGGTTCCAAATCGGTCGGCAACGAATGTAGCTCCATAGTTACCTAATGTATTGTTATGGTTGCTGGCATCGTTTCCGTTTGAATTAAACGGATACCAAGCTACTAATCCTGTTGTTGGGACATAAGAAGGCACCTGCGCATTCGCGTTAAGCGCCGCAATCAAGGGCACAGTGCATAAGAAGCTACGTAGAAGATTTTTCATGGATAGGTATTTGTGGAATAAAAATACCAAAATCCCGCTTTATTTCAAAATCAGCGTGCCGTAACGGTCGAAACAAAAAGTCGTAATTCAGCAAAAAACTGAGAGAACTCAATCTCAAAATCAGCATAATGTTCCACCAAATATTGAGGCGAATTTTCCATCCCCGACTCGAACTTTGTCCTGCGCGACAATCCTTTCAGCGCTCGCTCTATCCCCTCCACTTCACGGTAGTTATACAACCAATTTTGAGGCACCATATACGACAACATATACTTTGTTCGCTCGGGAAGGATATGCTCATGATCGTTGAGTAATTGGTATGAGTCATTTGCAAAATCGCTCAAAGAAAGATGATGATAATGCGCCCAATTCTTCGCCAGATAATGATCGTAAAAAACATCCACTATAACAGTTGCGTATTTCCGAAAATGAGGACGCAGTCGAGCTTTGCTGATTTCTACTACCGGATGATGATCGGTAAACTCATCAATCATACGATGTAATTTTATTCCGTCGATAATTGCAGGCGAAAAAGAATCGATGGCACTGCCCTTCACATGGTCGGCAATAAAATTCCCGATCATCAAATGAGGATCGTTATTGCTGGGATAGAGGTGGGCGAGGTAATTCATGAAAAAAAATGATTATAGATGATATGCTATAGATGATCGATGGTTCCGAAATATACTAACAAATTTCGTTTCCCCATAAAAGCATTACTTACTATGAGTGGTTACTTGTGTTTTTGCAATTCCGAAAAAAATCAAGAAAAAAAAACGCCGATTAACAGTTTGTTGATCGGCGTTTTGATTTGCAGTTTATTCTTTTACAAATTTTATTCCCTGGACTGACTTATCTGACACTTCAAAATAATACATTCCCGAGGCGATTTTAGAGATATCGAGTTTTTGATTTTGGTTGGCAACAACACCATTTATAACAGTATTTCCATCCATATCAACAATTGAATAATTGCTACCGATTAATCCTGCAGCAAGTTCAACTACGACTTCATTTTTTGCTGGATTTGGATAAATAACACCGGCTTTCGGCTTATTATTTTCAGCAATTCCTGTTGTTGAACTATTATACAAAGCAGTGATTTCAGTTTGCGTTAACACTCGATTCCAGATTCCTAAATCATCAATCATCCCAGTATAATAATTTCCAGAAACTCCTCTTCCAACATAAAGCGGCATATTAACCGCATTAGTAGCTGTATAAGTAAAATTTGTATTGGTTTTAAATACTCCATTTTCATAAAAGCGCATAATACCGTTTGTATAGGTTGCTACTAAATTCACCCAAGAGTTTAATGTATCAGGTGCGGTAAGCCAAATCCATGCTGACTGTTGTTTGTTCACTCCAAAGCGCAACATAGGATGCCCTTGAATCAAAGAGATAAAGTTCCCTGAGGTAATATTACCAATCATCATAGCAACTCCATCAGAGGTTTGAGCACCTTTATTGAGCCAGATACTATAAGTAAATGCTCCTGTTTGAGAAAAAGTAAAGGACGGCATATTATTTTGCATCCAAGTTGCACCGTTAAAGTTAGCGCAAGCAGAAGGATTTCCGAAACGATCAGTTAAAAAAGTAGCTCCATAATTACCTAAGTTATTTAGGTTTGAGCTAGCATCATTTCCATTATTATTAAATGGATACCAACTTAACAACCCATTGGAAGGTACATAAGAAGGGATTTGAGCATTCGCATTAGAGGCAATACATAAAAAAACAATTGCAATAATTTTATTAATACTTGCTTTCATGATAGAGTTATTTTGAATTTACAACAAATATGTAAAAAAAATACTTTGCAGCAAAACACACCACAATATTTTTATAAAAAAAAAGCGCCGATTAACATTTGTTAACCGGCGCATCATCTCAATAATTATTTTCAAGCTTCTGCCTCTTCGTAAGCACTTACTTCAGGGCAAGTACAAACAAGATTTCTATCGCCGAATGCATTATCAACACGCTTCACAGTAGGCCAAAATTTATTATCGGCAATCCATGAAGCAGGATAAGCAGCTTGTTTACGTGAATACGGATAATTCCAACTATCAGCAGTTAATTCCTCAACTGTATGTGGAGCATTTAACAATACATTATTATGTTTATCGCCATTCCCATTTTCTAATTCACGAATTTCTTCGCGAATAGCGATCATCGCATCGCAGAAACGATCTAACTCTTCTTTCGATTCACTTTCTGTAGGTTCAACCATTAAAGTTCCGGCAACAGGGAAAGCCACTGTAGGAGCATGGAAACCATAATCCATTAAACGTTTTGCGATATCGAGCGCTTCAATTCCTGCAGTTTGTTTAAACGCACGGCAATCAAGAATCATTTCATGCGCACAATGTCCCGCTTTCCCTTTATAGAGAATAGGAAAATGTCCTTCAAGACGTGCTTTCATATAGTTCGCATTGAAGATTGCAAATTTTGTAGCATCCGTAATGCCTTGCTTACCAAGCATACGAATATACCCGTAGCTAATTAAAAGTACCAATGCGCTTCCCCAAGGAGCAGCACTAACGGCCGAGCCTATACGCTCACTATTTACATTAATAACTACGTGGTTTGAGAGATAAGGAGCCAAGTGACTTCTTACACCAATTGGTCCCATGCCGGGGCCACCACCACCGTGGGGAATAGCGAAAGTTTTATGCAAATTCAAGTGACAAACATCGGCCCCAATCATACCTGGACTTGTTAATCCCACTTGTGCATTCATATTCGCGCCATCCATATAAACTTGTCCACCGTTATCATGAATAATTTTTGTTAACTCACGAATACCTTCCTCATAAACACCATGCGTACTTGGATAAGTAACCATCAATGCTGCTAGGTGGTCTTTATGTTTTTCGGCTTTCACGCGAAGATCAGCGATATCGACATTACCATTTTCATCGCACTTCGTAACCACTACATTCCACCCCGCCATAACAGCAGAAGCAGGATTAGTACCATGAGCACTTTGCGGAATCAATACTACATTACGATGGCCTTCACCATTCGCAATTTGATACCCGCGAATTGCCATTAATCCTGCATACTCACCTTGTGCACCTGAATTCGGCTGTAGCGACACGGCATCGAAACCGGTAACTTGGCATAAATATGCTTCCAACTCTTTAATGATTTGTTGGTACCCTGCAGCTTGATCAACAGGAGCAAAAGGATGGATTGAGTTCCACAAAGGCCAGCTTAAAGGCATCATTTCACTGGTTGCATTCAACTTCATAGTACATGAACCCAAAGCAATCATAGAATGATTCAACGCAAGATCTTTATTTTCGAGACGTTTGATATAACGAAGCATATCTGTTTCGCTACGATATCTATTAAACACCTGATTGGTTAAAAAATCAGATTTACGAGACAAAGCTAGAGCATCATTAATAACAGGATTTACCGAAGCATCGATACCATTACGTTTGTAATTAAATCCTGCGGCAGCAGCGAAAATGCTAATTATCTCCGACACATCTTCATGCAAAGTAGTTTCATCCAACGCGATCACAATTGCACCATCATCGCAATATCTGAAATTAATTCCTGCAGCAAGAGCAGCATCACGAATAGCAGTTTGTTTATCGCGGGCCATTACTTTCACCGTATCGAAATACTGTTCGTGAGCAATTTCATACTTATGTTTTTTCAATCCTTCAGCAAGAGAAGCTGCACGAAAGTGAACTGTATTCGCAATCGACTTTAATCCTTCCGGACCATGATAAACAGCATACATCGAAGCCATCACTGCCAATAAAACCTGAGCAGTACAAATGTTAGAAGTTGCTTTATCACGTTTAATATGTTGTTCGCGTGTTTGCAAAGCCATACGAAGTGCAGGCTTACCTGCTGCATCAACGCTTAATCCGATGATACGTCCGGGGATATCACGCTTATACTCTTCCTTGGTAGCGAAGAAAGCAGCATGAGGTCCGCCATAACCCATAGGCACACCGAAACGTTGAGAGTTACCTACAACAACATCGGCACCCCACTCACCCGGAGGAGTTAAAAGCACCAAAGAAAGAAGATCGGCAGCAACTACCACACGAATATTCTTGGTATGACATTTAGCTGTGAAACCTGAATAATCAACGATCTCACCATCTTTTCCTGGATACTGCAATAAAGCACCAAAGAACTCCTCACCAAAAGAAAACTCGGCAATGGGACCTACCACCAATTCAATTCCGAGAGGCGCTGAGCGGGTAATTAAAATATCTAATGTTTGAGGCAAAACAGCATCCGAAACAAAGAACTTATTTGCACCTGCTTTTATCGACTCCTTACTGCGCGTATGAAACAACATCGACATCCCTTCTGCAGCAGCGGTGCCCTCATCGAGCAAAGAAGCATTTGCCAAAGACATAGCCGTTAAATCACATATGATGGTTTGGAAATTCAAGAGCGCTTCCATACGACCCTGCGCGATTTCTGCCTGATAGGGAGTATAAGCAGTATACCAACCTGGATTTTCGAAAACATTACGAAGAATTACACCCGGGATAATGGTACCAGCGTACCCTAAACCGATATATGAACGGAATATTTTATTCTTTGCAGCAACTCTTCTCAAGTCACGCAGGTAAGCAGCCTCAGACACTGCTTCAGGAATCTGAAGATCATTTTTAAGACGAATATCAGAAGGTATCGTCTCGTCGATTAATTGATCTACTGACTTAACGCCAATAACCTTTAGCATTTCAGCTGTTTCTTTGTGATCAGGACCAATGTGTCGATCGGAGAATTGATAGTGCGACATAACTTTTAATTAGGATTGCAAATTTACGGAATGAGCTTCGGAAATAATACACCATATGAAATAAATCAGCGCATGGGCCCTTTCATGAAACGGGTTGATTTTCAAAGGAATTAAAGGTTATAATGAAAAATCGTCCGAAATGTTTTCCACAATCGCAAAAAAAACCACATTCAGACGGAAAACGAATTAAAACACCTCCGCAACTTTAAAAGAGTCTTTTTCGCCGCTAATTGTTGGTGAATAGCGTAATTTGTTAGTTTTGGGAAATGAATTTACTTCGAACAAAACTATCGCCGGCAGCATTCCTAATTGTTTTCATGGTAAGCACTCAAGTTAGCGCGCAGCATACCATCCAACTATTAAATGGAAAGCAAATTTCTGCCGAAAGTTATTCGGTTGGAGACCTTTTTGTGACTTATAAAAAGCCGAAAGACAATCGCAATAATCCGCGAATGCTAGATCGTTTTGATGTGTTTTCAGTGATAAACGCATCGGGAGAAGAGGAAATGTTATACGCACCTGCCGACTCGCTCGATTTTTCGGTAGCTGATGCGCGTTTATATATTGAAGGCGAGAAAACAGCCCTTAAATATTACAATCGCCCTTTGGTAAAATGTAGTTCAGCAGCCATAGGTGCAGGATCTGGTATTTTAATTTTTTATGCACTTCCGATTCCAATGCTATATTCATTGGCAATAGGGCGTCATAATCCTCAAAATTTACAGTTAACCAACAACGTTGTTTTATCACCGGAAATGTCAGCTATTAAAGACAAAGAAGCATTCCGTTTCGGATATCAACGTGCTGCTCGTAATATTAAAATTCAGCAGAGTCTAAAATGGGGATATATTGGTCTAGGGGTTGGCATAGCAGCATTTATAGTTGCTTACCATAACTAAAAAACCTTGAAGGCAACTACTTTTCAGCTAGTGCATCATTGGGTGCTAGCAATCACCGCAACGTGCTACGTCATAGCGTCAATCAATCTCACGGCTATTACAAAAGTTAATTTCAGCTTTGCATGGTTAATTGGAGCGGGTACTTTCTTTGTGTATCGCCTTTCAGTATGGCAACCGGTTTATAATGTGGAACAGCGAAAGTTATTTCTTCAAAAAAATCCATCCCTTTTTGAAATCGGAATACTTAGTTTAAGTATCCTAATTCCGTCCTATTTTATCGACGTAAGAACATTGATATTAATTTTTTTAACAGGCCTTCTTTCGACGCTATACTTTTTCCGATTAAATTTAAAAAACAAAGAAATTGGAGGCCTACGAATTATTCCCGCATTTAAAAACATATTCCTGGCTGCATCATGGTCTTTTGCTACTATTTACTTGCCTTATATATTTTGTCATTCAAGCACCCCTATTTTATTTTTATTATTCAGCCGTTTTGTTTTTATTTTGGCGATCTGTTTTGGAGTTGATATGCGAGATGTTCAACGCGACATAAAAACGGGAACGAAAACGATAGCGATACTAATCGGATTTAAGAAAACAAAAATCATAGCCATCATACTATCAGTAGTCTTTATTGCGTTAACGATCATAACTAAACACGTACAGCAATTACCATGTAAAAGTAATTTCGAGCATAACACCTTACTAATTACAGGCATTATATTGATTGGTTTTTTGCTTTACTTAAGCCCTAAACACAAGACTTCCACATATACGTTACTACTTGATGGATGTATGTTTATTCAGGCAGTATTATTAGTTGCCGGCTAAACCAAAAATTCATTCTCTACAATTACCTTTGCGCCGATGAAACCAAGAATACTCTTATTCCTTTTTTTCACCATCATTTGTATTCCGCAGATAATCGCTTCGTCATTTCCGATAGCAGCAAAGGAGTTAGTAGTTCCATCGATGTTAAATGGGGAGAAAAGAAAAATTAAACCCTTTTTTCAACTCGACAGCTACTATTCCTTTATAGGCAGTAAGAATGCCGATGTTTGGGGATTCAAAGCAGGTGTTGAATGGAATCATCAATGGAGAATTGGTTTGGGCTATAACAAAATAAAATCAGACATAGTAGAAACCAAAAAACTCCCCGACACTGAAGTTCCGTTTGCTCGAAAAGATTCAGCAAAAGCACAACTCTATCTAAAATACTTTCCAATAATGGTAGAATATGTGTTTTATGAAAAAGACCCATGGCAAATAACTGCACCCCTCACATTGGGTTATGGGAAATCATACTTTCAATATTACGCATCCGATAATCAAAAAAGAAAAATATTTAATCACGGAGTACTAATAACCGAACCGGGAGCATACGTTCAATACAAAATTCTAAAATGGATGGGAGTAGGGATTGGTTTAGGGTACCGTATCATGCTTATTAACAACCCTGACATAGAAACGAAATTCAATTCGACAGTATTTTCTATCAGAATAAAGCTGTTTCCAGGAGCAATTATCCGTTCAATATTACCGAATATGCTGCACAATTAACCCAAAGGCAGCGTTATTATTATCTTTGCACTATGAATACACTAAGCTTCGACGATATCTACATGGAGCTTGCACAAAACCTTTCACGCAAATCACATTGTGTAAAAATGAAAGTTGGTGCAGTAATATCGAAAGACACACGAATAGTTTCGCTAGGATATAATGGCCCACCAGCAGGCACACACAACTGCGATGTTGAATGGCCTGAAGAAGGTTGTCCGAGAGATCGTAAAGGCGGATGCTCGCTGGCACTACATGCGGAAGCAAATGCAATTCTTTATGCGGCCAAAAACCAAATTACAATGGAAAATGCTACGCTTTATGTAACATTAGCTCCTTGTTTGCCTTGTGCTAGAATTATTTATACTACAGGAATTAAAAAAGTAATTTATCTTGATTCATACGCCGAATACAAAGGTCTCGACGTTGAAGAAGGAGTAGACTTCCTAAACCGCTTTGGAGTAAATGTAGAGCGATACAAACGCCCAGCAGTAAAATGATGAATGAAAACACCAAAAGAAGTATTTTACTTCCACTTGTATTAGGAGTTGTTTTAGCGGGAGGAATATTAATAGGCAGCCGATTAGTTGTGCCAAAGAATAAGACATCGTACAATAAAATTTCAGACATCCTCGATTTTATCCAACAAGAATACGTCGACACCATTAATCGCGAACAAATAATTGATAAATCGATTGTAAAAATACTCGAACAGCTAGACCCACATTCCGCTTACATACCAGCCTCTGAATTAGAAGCAAGTAACGAGCCTCTTGAGGGAAACTTTGAAGGAGTAGGAATTGAATTTCATTTACAAGATGATTCTATTATGGTTGTAAGTGCCATAGCAGGCGGACCAAGTGAACAAGCAGGATTAATGGCTGGGGATAGAATTGTAGAAGTAGACGAAAAAAAAATTGTAGGGAAAGGAATCAACAACGAAAAAGTAATGAAGTTGTTGAGAGGAAAAGGTGGATCAAAAGTAAAAGTTGGAATTTACCGCCGCGGACATAATTCGCTTATGCCATTTACCATTACTCGTGGTAAAATTCCGATATATAGCATTGAAGTAGCCTACATGATTAATGCGAATACCGGCTACATAAAAATAAGCAGATTTGGAGCAACAACGTATGATGAGTTTATGAAAGCAGCTTACAACCTTGATTCGCAAGGAATGAAGCAAATGATCATTGACTTAAGAGGAAATCCTGGAGGCTATTTAGATGCTGCGACATCGATATCAGACGAGTTTTTATCAGGAGAGAAACTAATCGTTTATACGGAAGGAAAAGCGCGACCACGAACGGATTACAAAGCTCATACTGACGGAATTTTCGAAACCGGAAAAGTTGTAGTATTGATTGATGAAGGTTCGGCTTCTGCTGCTGAAATTTTATCAGGCGCACTACAAGATTGGGATCGAGCAACAATTGTAGGAAGAAGGAGCTTTGGAAAAGGGTTGGTTCAAGAGCAAACAACATTACCTGATGGCTCAGCAATCAGACTTACCATTGCGCGATATTATACGCCAACAGGGCGATGCATTCAGAAACCCTATTTAAATGGTGTTGACGCGTATGAAGAAGAACTATATGATCGTGTTAAACATGGAGAACTTCTATCGAAAGACAGCATTCACTTTAACGACTCATTAAAGTTTAAAACACCAAACGGAAATATTGTTTATGGAGGGGGAGGAATCATGCCGGATGTTTTTGTACCCGTTGATACTACCTATGAAAGTGATTACTTATACAAAATATATGGATTAGGAATCATTAATCAATTTGCAATCGAATACGACGATAACAATAGAAAAATACTTTCGTCGTACAAAAGCGCAATAGATTACCAAAAACGCTTTAACGTTGACGATAAAATGTTAAGTGCATTTATTGCATTTGCAGAAAAATCGGGCGTAAAGAAAAACGAAGCCGGTATAAAGAGAAGTGAACCATTAATTAAAAATCAATTGAAAGCTAATATTGCTCGAATAAAATGGCAAAACGAAGGGCTTTATCCTATTTTACAAGACTTCGACATCCCATTGAAAAAAGGGCTAGAACTTTTGAAATAATAATTCGATGAAAGTAACTGAAAGGCAACTGTGGTGGATCGCTGTTATACTAATAGCTTTCTCACGGTTGCCTTTTATTTTTTACGGGTATGGGTCAGAAGAGGACGCATGGGCATTACCTTTAGTTACTGAACGAATTGCGAGTACACATCAATATGAAGTATCGCGTTTGCCAGGACATCCATTTCAAGAATTAGCATACACCTTAATTTGGAATAAAGGACCTGTTGTATATAATCTACTAACATTACTAATCAGCACAGCGGGGATTGGCACCTTCATGCTAACACTAATTCATCTTCAAAATAAAAATTGGCTATTTGCCGGAATTGCATTAGCAGCAACTCCAATTGTTTTCATCAACAGCACCAACGACATGGATTATATGTGGGCAATGTCGTTTATGCTGATGAGTTTATATGCGATTTTTAAAGATAAATTTTTGCTTGCAGGAATATTTATTGCAATAGCAATTGGCTGTAGAATAACGAGCGGCGCTATTGCCCTACCCTACCTTTATTTAATTTATCAGCTAAAAAAAGACGAGCAACGAATGAAGTCGATTATACAATTTTGTGTAACCATTGGCATTAGTACATTAATCATCTTTACGCCCGTTTTTAAAAATTATGGAATATCTTTTTTTACGTATTACGAACATTTTCCAATACCTGAATTTACGAAAAACTTTTACAAAGGAAGTGTTGGAGCATTTGGAACAATCGGATTTATTTCAATTGCTTACTATTTATTTATAGCGTTACGAAGAAAAAAAATTATCCAGCATACACTATACAACAATGTTATTATAACAAAAGAAGTACTAATCATGTGTAGCGCTGGAATAATTTTATATCTAACAGCATTTGTAAAACTTCCATTAAAATCAGCTTTTATTATTCCGTTGACGCCTTACATCTGGATGAGCGGCGCCCTCTTATTAAAAAAAAATGAACTAAGAAATGCTGCATCAACGATGCTACTTTCCTGCTTTATCTTGGGTATTAATCTCGCGGATCCACTAAGAGGGTCATCGGTGAGCAAATGGAGTATTGAAATAGAAATTGCGGGAACGAAAGTAGCTATCGATCCACTTTCAGGGATATTTTCTGGTGATATCAGCAAACGGATTCAGAGAACTGAGTATGCAAAATCAGTATTACTAAAAACAGACACTCTTCGATCAAAAACATATGTAATTGCTGGCTGGTGGTTGGCCGATATTTTAGTATTAGAGCGTGGAAAAGAAAATAATAATGTAACCTTTGGTTATTATACAACAGAAGATAGCTTAAAAAAGATGGCTGATCACAATTATCAAATTTATTATTTACCACAACAGGAAGATTTCAATGATCTTCGATTTAAGTCGGTATTTACAAAGCAGTATTCGAAGCCTCTATAAAACTTGTAATCCTGGTTCGTAAGAAATTATTTTTTGCTTCCATAACTCAGGAACATTTATAGTCTTTTTATTAGTATAATCGAAACACACCTGAACTGATTTCCCGCTAGCAGCAATAACTTCTTTACCATTCTCCATTACAACAATTTTATATTCAACATCGAAGCTCTTCGCACCAAGTTTACTTACTCGAGAATATACATACACCTCATCGGTGAGTAAAACAGGGCGTTTATAATCTATTTCCATGTGGGCTAAAATGATTCCCTGCTCCTTCCATTCAATAATCTCATTTACAACCTCATTAAAATACATTACACGCGCCAATTCAAAATACGTAAAATGATTGGCATTATTAACGTGCCCCATTTGATCAACATCCTTAAAACGGACTTGAATTAAGACATTATGGCGGAATAATTGTTTTTCTAGGCTCATATTTGCATCAATTACAGTTACAAAGGTACATAGTAAATGATTGCAGTCAATGATTTTATATCTTCGCAAAAGAACTCTAAACCGGAAACCCATGAAAAACGGTATTCAATCAATTGTTGGCTTATTTTCAATAATAACCATTCTATTTTCAATGAGCTCTTGCTTGAATAAGGTAGAAGGAATTGGGCCGGTAATAAATCAAAATCGCGAAATAAAAAACTTCACTGCTTTAGAGCTTGAAATTCCGTGCAATGTAACGCTAGTTATTTCTGATGAAGTAAAATGTATTGTTTCATCACAATCGAACATCAACGAAATAATTGATATTAAAAATGATGGCGATCAACTAAATATTGAAGCCAAGAAACTTTTTCAAGCAATAAAACCTGTTGAAATTACACTATCTACAGCAGCTATTAAAGAAATACGTATTGATGGTTCTGGGGATATTAAAGTAATTAACACCATCAAGAGTGATGAACTTCAAGCAAACGTAAATGGATCGGGGAACATTGAAATGCCGATAGATGTTGATCAAATTAAATCGAAAATAAACGGCTCGGGCGATATTATTATTACAGGAAAAGCTAACTACCACAAAATACAAATCAACGGATCGGGATCAGTTTTAGCGTTCGGATTAGATGCAGATAAATGTCGGATAAAAATGAATGGCTCCGGCGAAGTTGAACAAACATGTGGAAGTAAACTAGAGATAAATATGGTTGGTAGCGGCACTGTTAAATACAAAGGAGTGCCTGCCATAAAATCCACTATTACTGGCAGTGGAGAAGTACGAAACGAAAATAATTTTAAGTAAACGTGAAATTACTATTTCTTACATCTAGGTTTCCATTCCCTTTAGAAAAAGGGGATAAACTACGTGCTTATTATTTAATCAAAGCGCTTAGTAAGCATTTCGATATTTATTTGTTTACCATCAACGAAACAGAAGTTTCAAAAGAAGCTATTGACAAATTACTTCCTTACTGTAAAGCCATCGAAATTGGAATTGTAAATAAAACGGCTTCCATTTTATCGATTGCAAAAAATGTTTTTAACAAGAACATACCTTTTCAAGTTTCCTATTTTTATAGTAACCGTGTGTTAAAATTGCTTAAAGATTTTAATGAAAAACATGAGCCAGAATCCATATTTTGTCATTTGATACGAATGAGTGAATATGCAAAACAATTAAATATTGAAAGAAGTGTATTAGACTACATGGATACATTTTCGAAAGGAATGGAGCGTCGCGCAGATAAATCAAATATTATTATGCGCATCCCTATTAAAATTGAACAGGCGCGATTAAAACGATACGAGGAAAGTATATTTGACAAATTTCGGCACAAAATAATTATATCAAAACAAGACCGAGATTGGATTCCTCATTCTAAAAACAAAACTATAGAAATCGTAGCCAATGGAGTAGATACAGAATATTATCAAGCCTCTGAATCGAGCAAAAAATATGACTTATTATTTGTTGGCAATATGTCGTACCCTCCCAACATACTTGCAGTACATTACGCTGCTCGTAAAATAATGCCCATTTTTAAAGCTGCAGGAAAGAGTACAAACTTACTTATAGCAGGAGCTTCGCCAACAGCAGAAACGATGTCGCTAGCCACCAACAATATACACATTAGTGGTTGGGTTGATGATATTAGGACCGTATTTAACGAATCGAAGATCATGATTGCGCCAATGTTGATTAGCATAGGATTGCAAAATAAAATCTTACAAGGAATGGCGATGGGTATCCCATGTGTAGTATCTAGCTTTGCCAATAATGCACTAGGTGCAACCCCTGAATTAGAAGTACTAATAGCAGATACTCCTCAGCAATATTACAGCCAAATTGAACGACTTTTAAACGACGCTTCCTTGCGGTTACGCATTACCGAAAGTGCTAGAAAATTTGTGATTAAAAATTTCAACTGGGACGATAATACAGACAAGATTTATCGAATGATTTTATCCTAACCATCCGAATAAAATTCCCGCTGCTAATCCTGCAATAATTTCTGGTAAAGTATGTCGCTTTAAAACCAATCGCGACCAAGCAACCACAAGCGAAAAAAACAACATAGCAAAGCCTACGAACGGATTGATATTAACTATCATCATACAAATAAACATTGAACTTGCAGCATGAAGAGATGCTTTTAACTTCAGGTTTATTACCGTTATTACCAACAACATTAAAAAGAAAAACAGTACGCCATGCGTAATCGCATAGGGGAAATTATACATATACATTACAAACCACATGATCGCTACTAACACAAGCAAATAAGGGAATAAACTAGCCCTTTGCTTTCGATCACTAACATCAAAATTAGTAATAAACCCCTTTTTAGCTTGCCAATAATTGTTGACCGAAACAGGAATAATAACGATTAAAAAAATTAAAGCAAATGCGGAAAGGGTTGTTTTAACATCGTAAAACAAATAACCATACACCAAAATGAAAACAGAAATTGTTATCAAAGGGTGGCCAATAACAGAAATTCCGTAAGCAACTTTTTCTTTTCTGTTATGTAAATCAGCTTTGAAATTCATTTTAAGTTGTGCTTTCTTTTTCGAGATTTTCAAGCTCCACTTTAAACCCAGCAATTACAGCATCAAGCACCTGGCTAATACGTGCAACATCTGATTTCAACTGATCAGGACTTCTTTTTTTATCACGATAATTTTCAATGTTTCTTACAATCTCTTTCAATGAAACAATTCCTGCTCCATCAATAGTAGGTTTAATTTTGTGAGCAAGATTTGCTATTGCATCCATTTCTCCCTTCTCGAAATGTTCATTCATTCGCATAACGATTGGAGGAATTGTTTCAATAAATATACTCAACATCCGTTTCAAGAAATCAACATTATCGCGTGCATCACGTGTTAAAAAAGAAAGATTATACAAACTGTCTCCAACTGGCACTGGGCGCTTTCTAATTGGAAATCTTTTTTTAATTGGCATCGTAAAATTCGATTTTCCTGCAAAAAGATTAATAATTTTTTTATATAAACTTTCTTCCTTAAATGGCTTCACAAGAAAATCGTTCATACCTGCAGTCATAAACTGTCGCTGGGCCTGCTTAGTTGTATTCGCCGTTAAAGCAACGATAGGAACTTTAGCTTTCGTTTTATCTTGAGAAGCTCTTATTAAATAAGTAGCCTCCACTCCATCTACTTCCGGCATCTGAATATCCATCAAGATAAGATCATAATGACGCTTATTGAACAACTCAACGGCCTCGCGGCCATTCGAAGCGACATCAACATTTAACCCCCAATCTTGTAGCATCGCCTCAACAATAAATTGATTAACGCGATTATCTTCAGCAAGCAATACACGTAAAGGGCCTAATTGACTTACAGCAAAAACAGACCTATCATTTGGCTCAATATCAGTTGCAATTGATCTTTGATAAGGAATTGTAAATTTGAAAACACTTCCTACTCCTAGAGTACTTTCTACCATAATAACACCACCTTGTTTTTCAACAAGATTTTTAGAAATCGCAAGTCCCAAACCAGTGCCACCTGCAATATTGGCTGTTTCAGGATTCAACTGCGTAAAGCTATCGAAAATCGAATTTTGTTTTTCTAACGGAATACCCAATCCTGTATCCTTAACAGAAAACTCAACCCATAAAGTATCTCCCTCTTCTTCTTTAATACGTTGAGAAAGTACTATTTCACCACGAGAAGTAAACTTAACAGCATTGCTCAACAAATTAAGTAATATCTGATTCAAACGATAAGGGTCTCCATTAAGACTAGGAATGGCAACCCCTTCATTCAAGTGACGCAATATTAGATCCTTTTCCTCTGCCTTATACATATGAATTTGTATAGCAGTTTCAGCAACTTGAAAAGGATCGAAATTTACTTTTTCAAAGGTTAGTGTGCCAGAATCAATTTTAGCAATATCAAGAATATCATTAATAATCACTAACAAATTACCAGCAGTGGTACTTAATAAATCAATATAATTTCGCTGAGTAATGGAGAGCTCTGTTTTTTGCAACAAGCGAGCCATACCAAGTACACCATTTAATGGGGTACGAAGTTCATGACCTACATTAGCAAGGAAATATTCTTTTGCACGGACAGAATCTTCCGCCTGATGTTTAGCCGCAATTAACTCCGCCTCTTCTTTTTTTCGGTCAGTAATGTCGAGAACAGAACCAAACATAAGTACCGGAACTCCTTTTGAATCTGTTTGTATTCTACCTCTACCATTTACAATTTTCAAATTCCCTTTAACAGTTTGAATACGATACTCAACATTAAAGTTTTCATTTGAACTAATAGCTGCTTTAATGACCTCTGAAACATACTTGCGATCTTCCTCAATAATTGTATTCATTAATTCATTAAACGTAAGAGGTGCGGCATCCAAATCAATATCCCAAATAAGATGTGTACCAATCGACCATTCGCTTTTACCCGAAGTAATATCCAATTGCCAAGAACCTAAGTTTGCTAATTGCTGCGCTTCGAGTAATCGCTGCTCATTAAGCTTCATCTTTTCATCAGAAATTACACGCTCAGAAATATCTGTTAATGTTCCAAATATTTTTTCAAGTTCATTTTTATTATTTTTCTGCAGCTTTGTAATTACCTTAAGCGACTTTACTTCTCCATCTGGACAAACAATTCGATAGAAAACAGTATATGTATCTTCTCTTTTAGAAAGTGTTTCATTTTTTTGCCGAACAGCCTCCCTATCATCTGGATGTACTGTTGCCTCAAATTCTTCATAAGTAGGAGCCCCTAACTCGAAAGGGCGTTTCCAAATAAGAAAGCAGCCACGCGACCAATTGACTTGACGAGTCGACAATTCAAATTCATAACTGCCAGAATTTGCTAATTCTTGAGCCTCATTCAAACGTTGCTCATTCAATCGGAAGATTTCTTCTGTCTTCTTTTGCTCTGTAATATCTATAACGGTACCGAATATCCGAATTACCTTTCCTTTATTATCACAAAAAGGCATTGCTACCGTAATTACCGTTTTTTCACCCGAAGGAACAGCTATACGATAAGTTAAGTTAGCTTTGTCATTAGCATTCTTCAATAAAAAAATAGCATCCATTACCCTTTCCGAATCATCTGGATGAACAAAAGAACCTAATTCATCTACACTTGGAGGTCCTAACATTATATCTCTTTCCCAAATCGGATACATCCCTATAGACCAACTAACCGTATTCGTTTCGAAATTAACTTCCCAATCACCTGCTTTCGTTAATTCCTGGGCAATTATCACTCGTTGCGCTCCTATTTTAAGCAATTCTTCATTTTTCTTACGATCGGTAATATCTGTGCATATTGCAAGCACAAGTTTTTCGTTATTGAGACCCAAGAAGGGAACCTTAACGGTTTCGAAATAACTTATTTGCCCATTATTTCTTGTAAACACCTCTTCTATACGAATTGGGAATCCACTATCAAGTACCTCTTTATCTATTCTGCTGTTATGTAAAATATCCTCTGCATTATTATGAAGAACTTCCTTTGATTGATTAACTAAATCTTGCAACGTTAATCCGAAAAGGTTACAAAGCGCCAAATTTGCGAGTACCAATCGTCCGTCATAATCTTTTACAAAAATCAAATGGGGGCTAGAATCAAGTACCTGAAAAATAAAATTTCTACTTTCAACTAATTCTTCCTTTACCTTTTGTTGTTCGGTAAAATCAAATCCGTAACCTAAAAAATGGGTGCACTCGCCCGCACCATTTCGAAAAGGAAGAACACGTCGAATATGGTATTTAACTTCTCCATCCTTAGAAACTATTTTTTCAAGCAATTCTACTTCCCTATCCTCTTCAATCACTTGATTAAAAACAATTATTCGTTGATCTGCGAACTCAGTTGAAAGCCCTTTTAATTTACAATATTCATGATCGGTTTTACCAATAATCCATTTCCTTAGTTCAGCATCAGCAATTGCTTTCGGATTCACATAAACATAACGATACTGTTTATCGAGCACAACAATTTCGCCAGGTATTTGATCGAGAATTGATTCAAAGAAACTTTCCTTTTCAGTCATAATTCATCAGTTAAAATTATAGTTTGCCCTCTTTCAACATTCTATAAATGGTACTCTTTCCAATATTTAATCGTGCAGCCACCTCTAAAACATTGTCATCAAAACGATTTAAATAATGCCGAATAATTCTTGCATCATACTCGTCTAACGTAAGATCTTGATCTAATAAATCTGTAGGAGTTTTTGTAGCCGTAAAAGTGATATCGGCTGGCGTAATTTGATTGCCATCAGCCATTACGGTTGCCAATTCAATAACAGCCTTTAACTCACGCACATTCCCAGGGAATCGATAAAAAAGTAATTTGTCTTTTGCTTCAGGAGTAAGCGACTTCTTTGGTAATTTATTTTCAACACAAAAGGTATCCAAAAAATGTTTCGCAAGAATTAATATATCATTTCCACGTTCACAAAGTGGCGGCAATTTAATTGGTAATCCTAGCAATCTATAATACAAATCCTCTCTAAAGTTTCCTTTACTTGTTTCTTCGGCTATATTCTTATGTGATGCTACAATAATTCGAACATCAACAGGAACAACTTCACTACTTCCCAATCGGGTAATTTCTTTTTCTTGCAATACACGCAATAATTTTGCTTGCATGCTAATATCCATTTCACCTATTTCATCGAGAAACAATGTACCGCCTTTAGCATCCTCAAACTTTCCGCTTCTTCGTGAATTAGCACCGGTAAACGCTCCTTTTTCATATCCGAATAATTCGCTTTCAAGTAATTCATGAGGAATTGAAGCAACATTAATAGCAATAAAAGGTGATTTAGATCGCGAGGAGTTAAAGTGAATCGCTTTTGCTACTAATTCTTTTCCCGTGCCTGTATCACCCGACAACGAAACTGTAATTTGTGCTTGTGTAGCTTTTCCAATCAAAAGATGAACTTTACGCATGGCCTCACAATTTCCAATCAACAAATTACTCATATCATAGCGATGTGTCATTTGCTCACGCAATTGATCTACTTCATGACGGAGAACAACATTACTTCTAATATTATTTACTGTATTCCACAATCGTTCTTTTGTTTCGTCATCTTTTACAATATAATCGTACGCTCCTTTTTTTAAAATATCGATAGCCGTAGAAATATTTTCTTGTGCGGAGATCACAACCACCGCCACGTTTGGCAATTCGATTTTCATCCGTTTTAATGCTTCATCGCCATTCATATCGGGCAATGAATAATCCAGCGTAATTACATCTGGTGCAAGATGAAGATTTGCAATTGCTTCACGCGCATTTTGAAACCTCCGCACTTCATAATCGGGGTTTAATGATAAATGGTGGACGAGTAATTCGCCATACCACAGATCGTCTTCCACCACAAAAATTTGGAATGGTTTAGTTGCTTGCGCTATTTCTTCTCGGATTGTCATCGCTCAAATTTACAAAATCCCTCATTCCTTTTACCTTTGCAAAAGAATGAGTAAGCCACATGATCCATATAGTTCACTTCGAATTGGTGCTTTTAGGTACTTTTTAGCAGGTAAATTTCTATTAACACTAGCGGTTCAGATGCAAGCTGTTATTGCCAGTTGGATGATTTATGCCTTTACTAAAGATCCCTTATCGCTCGGATTGATTGGATTAACAGAAGCCATTCCTGCCCTTTCACTGGCTTTGCCTGGCGGATTATTAGCCGATCGCATTCATCGTAAAAAAATTATGGTGATTACCTCTTTTTTAATGTTTTGCGGCGCTCTTGTACTATGTTACTATACGAATCTCGATCATCCTACGTTTATTTGGCCACTATATGCGGTCATCTTTCTTGTAGGAATGGCAAGAGGTTTTCACACCCCAGCGCAAGCAGCGTATTGGGCTCAGATTCTTCCCCGTGAAGAATACGTAAATGGTTCGGTATGGAATAGCAGCTTATGGCAAATAGGTGCAGTAAGTGGGCCTGCAATTGGGGGCTTATGTTATGCTCAAATTGGTGCTTTTTATTCGAGCGTAATTGTTGCTGTTTTATTATTAATGGTTACCTTTCTTTACACTGCACTGAAACCCACTGCTATTCCGCCAAAAATTGAAGGCGAGTCAATTGCAGAATCCTTAAAAACCGGCCTCCGATTTTTCTTTCGTCAACCCCTTCTACTCTCAGCTGTTACCCTCGATTTATTCGCCGTTTTATTTGGAGGTGCCGTAGCCTTGCTACCCGCTTTTGCAGATCAGGTTTTACATACAGGCCCCGAAGGATTAGGCTATCTACGATCTGCGCCCGCATTAGGAGCTGTAATTATGGCTTTAGTAATGGCATTTAAACCGCCTCATAGAAATGCAGGATCAAAAATGCTCATTTGTGTTGCTGGATTTGGGGTTTGCATGATAGGTTTTGCACTGTCAACCAGCTTCCTATTTTCATTTATTTTACTAATGCTCAGCGGAATGTTCGACAATGTAAGTGTAGTCATTAGATCAACAATACTTCAATCCTTTACCCCTAATGAAATGAGAGGTAGAATAGCCTCGGTAAATAGCATATTTATAGGAAGCAGTAACGAATTAGGGGCATTTGAATCTGGCGTAGCGGCACGACTTCTTGGTCTTACCAATTCAGTAATTTTCGGAGGTGTTATGACTTTATTTGTTGTCGCCATCACAAACAAAATGGCTCCAGCATTAAAAAAACTAAATCTTTAGAAAGATTAATCGTTAAATAACCCCCAATTATCAGGGATATCTTTTGCACGATCAAACGTTTTTACCCATGACACAAAAAGCACCCTAAAATCTTCTATCTCCATTCGGAGTAAATCGAGATATTGGGGTTCACTCAGGCCTAATATCTTCATTGCTGAAGTTTGATTCAAAAGATTACGAGCAGCAACCTTAATTATAACCGCACTTTCCATTCTAAAGGTATAGATATCAGCTCCTTCCGCTGCGGCTATTTTCGGCGCAAGCATAATTGCATCTTCAATTAAAATACGCTTATAATTTGATGACATCTCGTCATCAGGCAATGTTTCGATTAATGCCTCAACTAATTTAAAAATTTGCCCCGCCGTTTTCATGAGAGGGAGATTACGAATGCGTTCATCCTCCTGCCTGATTTCTTTCATGGCTTGCTCATTAGCAGACTCATTTCCCTCGAAATCGGAAGCATCGAACTCATCATCTTCATTATCCCAGCCCAGCATCATAATGCGTAGTTTTAATATTAGGTAATAAGCCAAAAATACGTTCCAAACCAATACGTGTCAAGGGGCAGTCTGACATTTTTTCACACAATCGTTAAAAAGTCTGAAATGGAGTGCTATTTGACTAGTGGTCGTCTCATCAATAAATAGTACCTTCGCACACTCTTGAATTACCCATTATGTTAGAATTTGTAAATGGCTTACTGAAGAAATTCTTTGGAAGCAAATCAGAAAGTGATCTAAAAGGACTTACTCCTTATGTAGCGTTAGTAAATAACGAATTTCAGCAGATTTCATCACTATCGAACGATGAGTTACGTAGCCGCACGTTTGAATTCAGAAACAAAATCAACGAGCATATCTCCGAGATTGAAAAAGAATTAGCTGAGTTAACTGATACTGCCGAGAATAATCCTGATATGGATTTGCAGGAAAAAGAAAACATCTTCAGTCGTGTAGATCAACTTAAAAAAGATCGTAATGCGAAAATAGAAGAACTATTGCTTGAAATTCTTCCGGCTGCTTTTGCTGTAGTGAAAGAAACGGCTCGTCGTTATAAAGAATCACCGGAATTAGAACTTACTGCCACCGATCACGATCGTGAAGTTGCTATTAAACGCAGCAGCGTTGTGATACGTGGAGATAAAGCTTTTTATCAAAGTACATGGATGGCAGCAGGCATCCAAATGACATGGGACATGTTGCACTACGATGTTCAATTGATAGGAGCTACCGTATTACATCAAGGTAAAATTGCCGAGATGGCCACAGGTGAAGGAAAAACATTAGTTGCTACGCTACCAATATATCTGAATGCACTTGCTGGGCGCGGCGTTCACGTAGTAACAGTGAACGATTACCTTGCAAAACGTGACTCTGAATGGAACGGACCTGTATTTGAATTTTTAGGATTATCGGTTGATTGCATCGATAAACATCAGCCCAATTCTACAGAACGTAGAAAAGCATATTTGGCCGATGTAACCTATGGCACTAACAACGAATTCGGGTTTGACTATTTACGAGATAACATGGCAAGAAGTCCGGAAGATATCGTTCAACGTGAACACCATTTCGCTATTGTAGATGAGGTAGATTCAGTATTGATTGATGACGCACGTACTCCATTGATTATATCAGGGCCTACACCTAGAGGTGATGATCAAGAATTTTTTCAGTTAAAGCCACGCATCGAAGCATTAGTAACTGCACAACGCACGTATGTAAATACACTAATTGCAGATGCAAAGAAAAACATCGAAAATAAAACGAAAGAAGAAGAAGTAGGATTAGCGTTATTAAGAGCGAATCGTGGATTACCAAAACACCGTGCATTAATTAAACTTTTAAGTGAGCCGGGTGCACGTGCCTTATTACAAAAAACAGAAAACACTTATCTCGCCGATCAAGGTCGTCAGATGCGTGAAAAAGTAGATCCCGAATTATATTTTGTAATCGACGAAAAAAATCATACAATCGAAATGACCGACAAAGGTCATGATATGATTAGTGCCAATTCGAACGACCCACATTTCTTCGAATTACCTGACGTTGGTTCGGTGATGGCTGATATAGAAAAATCAAATTTATCACAAGAAGAAAAGTTAGAGAAGAAAGATATATTAATGCGCGACTACGGAGTTAAAGGAGAGCGCATTCATACCATCAACCAATTACTTCGTGCTTATACAATGTATGAGAAAGATGTAGAGTATATTATTGATGGCGGAAAAGTAAAAATTGTAGATGAGCAAACAGGTCGTGTACTTGACGGGCGCCGTTATAGCGATGGATTACATCAAGCCATTGAAGCGAAAGAAAATGTAAAAGTTGAAGCTGCCACACAAACATATGCAACCGTTACGCTGCAAAATTATTTCCGTATGTACCACAAGTTAGCAGGTATGACAGGAACGGCAGAAACAGAAGCAGGTGAGTTATGGCAGATTTATGAATTAGATGTTGTTGTGATTCCTACACACCGCAAAATTTCGCGGAAGGATGAGGAAGATTTAGTTTATAAAACGACTCGTGAAAAATACAATGCAGTAATAGAAGAAATCGTAAAACTTACAGAAGCTGGGCGCCCAGTACTAGTGGGAACCACTTCAGTAGAGGTTTCTGAATTACTGAGCCGTATGTTGCAACAACGTAAAATAAAACATAACGTGTTGAATGCAAAACAGCATCAACGCGAGGCAGAAATTGTTGCACAAGCTGGATTACCTTCTCAAGTAACGATCGCTACTAACATGGCAGGTCGTGGAACGGATATTAAGTTAGGGCCGGGAGTAAAAGAAGCGGGCGGGTTAGCTATCATCGGTACCGAGCGTCACGAATCTCGTCGCGTTGACCGCCAGTTACGTGGACGTGCAGGTCGTCAAGGTGACCCAGGTTCATCACAATTCTTTGTATCGCTCGAGGATAATTTAATGCGTTTATTTGGATCAGAACGTATCGCTAGATTAATGGACACCATTGGATTGAAAGAAGGGGAAGTTATTCAGCATAGCATGATTACGAAATCGATTGAACGTGCGCAACGCAAAGTAGAGGAGAATAACTTCGGCATTCGTAAACGATTGTTAGAATATGACGACGTAATGAATGCGCAACGTGAAGTAATCTATAAAAAACGTCGTCATGCATTATATGGAGAGCGTTTGGCGCTCGATTTACAAAGCATGTTATATGACCTAAGCGACAGTATCGCAAATCAATATTTCGAAGAAAAAGATTACGAGAATTTTAGTCTTGAAATGATTCGTTTATTTGCGATAGAAAGTCCGATTTCTATTTCTGAATTCCAAAATGCAAAATCAGCTGATGAAGTCAGCGATAAATTATTTGATGCATTAGACCAACATTACCGCATTAAAACAAATTTAATAGCCGAGCGCGCCTTCCCTGTTGTGAAAGATGTTTTCGAAAAAGAAGGGCAGCAATTTGAGAATCTCATTATTCCTTTTACCGATGGAATTCGTAATATTCAAATTTTAGCGCCACTGCGTAAATCGTACGAAACGCAAGGAAAAGAAATTACAGCAGCCTTCGAACGTAGTATAACGCTTGTATTGATTGATGATGCCTGGAAAGAACACTTGCGTGAAATGGACGATTTAAAACAAAGCGTTCAAAATGCGGTTTACGAGCAGAAAGATCCGTTGTTAGTTTACAAACTTGAATCATTTAATCTATTCAAGAAAATGGTTGACGAAATCAACCACGACACCATGTCGTTCTTATTCCGTGGTGTTATTGCTGTTAAAGAAGAACAACCTGTAAAACAAGCTCCAAGTCAGCTGAAACAAGACTTAAGCAAGTTAAGAGCAACGCATGAGGAGTTCAATAATAATGTTTCATCTACAGCCGAACAAGGACATTCTAACGGTGGCGGAGTGCCGCAACAAGCAGCTCCACAAAAACAGGAGCCTATTCGTAATGAAAATAAAACATTACCTAACGAACCTTGTCCTTGCGGAAGCGGCAAGAAATATAAAAAATGTCACGGAGCAATGGTTTAATATTTGCTTTCCCATTTTTATAACAAAAAGCTATTTCAAATATGAAATAGCTTTTTGTTATTTATTACCCTAGAAGTTATTACGTGGAGCATTTTATTACTTAATGCTTTTATCCTGCCCATCCATCTCTATCTAAGCTTCTGTATAAAATCGCCTCGGCTAAATGCTCGGTCATTATATTTTCGCTGTTAGCTAAATCGGCAATGGTTCGCGCTACTTTCAAAATGCGATCATACGCACGCGCCGAAAGTCCGAGTCGATCCATAGCTGTTTTAAGCATTTCATTGCTCTCGTTATTTATCATGCAAACTTTGCGCAACATCTTCGACGACATCTGTGCATTGCAGTAAACACCCTCAGCCAATTCAAATCTTTTCTCCTGAATGATTCTAGCGCCTACGACGCGCTCACGAATACAGCTACTATTCTCAGATAGCCTGCTTTTAGAAAGCTCACTAAATGGCACAGGAGTTACCTCTACGTGCAAGTCAATGCGATCGAGCAATGGCCCCGACAACCGATTAAGATACTTTTGTACTACTCCGGGTGCACATACACATTCCTTATCGGGGTGATTATAAAATCCACACGGACAAGGATTCATACTCGACACTAACATGAAACTCGCTGGATAATCGACTGAAAACTTAGCGCGTGAAATCGTTACTTTTCGTTCTTCAAGTGGCTGGCGCATTACTTCAAGTACCGTTCGCTTAAATTCAGGCAACTCATCTAGAAATAACACGCCATTATGAGCTAAAGAAATTTCTCCGGGCTGAGGATTTCCCCCTCCTCCAACTAAGGCTACATCACTAATAGTATGATGCGGCGACCGAAACGGACGAGTGGTTATTACACCTTTATGCTTTGCTACTTTCCCTGCTACTGAATGAATTTTTGTTGTTTCGAGTGATTCTTCTAATGTTAGCGGAGGAAGAATTGTAGGCAATCTTTTGGCAAGCATGGTTTTCCCGGCGCCAGGGGGACCAATTAATATTACGTTATGGCCGCCGGCTGCCGCTATCTCTAATGCACGTTTTATATTTTCTTGTCCCTTTACATCCGAAAAATCAATTTCGATGTCTTGTTGATCGCGAACAAATTCTTCTCGGATATCCACAACCGTTAGTTCTCTTAAATTATTCCCTTCAAAAAAATCGACTACCTCTTGTAGCGTTTTCATACCATACACTTCTAGACCTTGTACAACAGCCGCTTCACGTGCATTTTCTTCTGGCAATATAATTCCAATAAATCCATCTTTCTTAGCTTGCACTGCAATAGGCAATGCGCCACGTATAGGAAGCAGATGTCCGTCGAGAGAAAGTTCCCCCATAATGATATATTTGTCGAAATGGGTGGCGGCAATTTGCTCTGATGCAGCAAGGATGCACAAGGCAATTGGCAAATCATAGGCAGAGCCTTCTTTGCGTATATCAGCGGGTGCCAAATTAATCACAATACGTTTTCCCGGCCACCGGTAGTTATTTGTTTTTAACGCAGCTTCGATACGCTGTTGACTTTCTTTAATAGCATTATCGGGCAATCCTACTAGGAATACTTTTACGCCGTTGGTCATATGCACTTCTATCACAATATTGATAGCAGACACTCCATTAAGTGCGCTACCGTAGGCTTTCACAAGCATATCAAAATAATTTAGGAACCGATAAAAAACGAGTTCATGATGAGGTGCAAAAATAATGGCGAGTTAGGAGAATAGGCGTTTACAAATACTTAATAATGTGCTAGTATGCTAATTTGCCAATATGCTAATGGAGCGAAGCTCGGGTTGGGGAGGTAGACTCGGGGAGAAGGGAGATGAACGAGGCAAAAAAAATCCCGACCACAAAGGTGATCGGGATTTTCTTTTAAAGATTAAAAAATTAGTACGCAAACTTACGGCTTACTACATCTTCACTGTTTTTTAGCGTGATGAAATATAAACCATGAGGCAAGGTGCTATTTAATTTAATGCTGTTTTCGCCTTTCGATGCAACCACATTTTCTTCTTGGTATAATACTCTTCCTGATGCATCAGTAATGATTACCGATACCGGCTCATTGCTGTTATACATAAAGTCAACATTAATATCATTCGAAGCAGATGCTTCACCATACACATTCGTTATATCGAACGGAGCACGTGAACCAAACCAAACTGAACGAGGTTCAGAGTACGTGTACTCTCCGTTATAGTCGGTTTGCTTTAAACGATAGTATTGTAAACCATAAACAGGATGCTCATCATACGTCGAATAATTTAACATGATATTACTGTTATGCATATATGAATTAACACGATCAATGAAGCCATAATCTCTTGCATCTGTTGAACGCTCCACTGTAAAGTAATCGTTATCGATTTCAGAAGCAGTTGTCCAATCTAAACGAACACGTTTCCCTTCAGCTTTCGCTTTGAAGTCAACTAGATCTATAGGTAATGGACTTGTGCTAGATGTAATAGTCCAAGGAGTAAAGTCTCCCACCGGAGCAGCAGGGTAGTTATAAGGTACTCCTTGCGCAGGTGCCGTTGGCCAATCCCAACTAACAACACGAACACTGTCTAATACTCCCGCTGCGTAATTGGTAAATGTTTGGGCGTAGCTTAATGAAGTTTGTTGTAAATTATAATTAGTAGCCGTACCACCCCATAGATATGAAGGTGCACCTGTAGCTGCACCCGCAACTGTTGATGCGCCAATATTTGTTGAGTTAGCAATTGTGAATGTTGTAGCAGTTATAGACGTAACTATGGCCCCAACAATATTATATCCGGCTGGAGTAATTCCTGTTATGGTTACTGCTTGCCCTACAACAATTGCGTGTGCAACTGAAGTGGTATACGTAATAGTGGTTCCATTGGCAGCGACTCCTCCAATTATAATAGTGTAGACATTCAATGTAGCATTATTCGTAATTCGTAACCATTGCCAAGAAGCTGCTCTCCAAGGTTGTGCTTTTACAGAGGATGCCACGCCAACAAAAGCTCCTGTTGGGCGTTCAGTTGTTGGAAGCAAAGCTGTACTATAACGCATAGCAAAACTTACAGTAGGATAGTTAGCGGCTGGGTTTTGAGGTCCCACTTTTCCAATCATCCAATAACGATCGGCTGTATTCCCAGCATTTGATGCAGTAGAATTATACGTATCAATATGCGTTACCGTTGGAGGATCAGGAAGAACATTCGCGCTCCAGAATTTAGTACCTATTTTAAATGTATCTAACTGGCCGCCGGTATGTAAAAATGAGAATGGAATATAAGTAATTGATGCTGCAGTAGTATCAACACGATGTCCAAATGGCACCATTCGTTGGTATGTAGTTGAATATGCTCCTATTTTCCAATTTACAATTGAATTGCTATTCTCGCTAATCAAGAATCCTGTTCCTGTATAAGATGGAGATCCAACAGGTAGAGGTACTTGTGTACGGTAGAATGCACTAGGACGAGGATCTGTCATAGTAAGTGATTTACCATTCATAATCATTTGTCCAGAAGCCAAGTAGAATGTATCTTGAATAGTAATGTTTTGATCTAAGATAATCGGACGCTTATTGTCTGCCGTTGTAGTACCTGCCGTTGTTTTAGACATTGTAAATGTATAGAACGTAGAAGGCTGAGTTCCACCGATGCGGTTTGTATTGGAGCTATCCATTGTAAAACTACTTGTACCTGCAATAAACGAATTATTATTTGTCCAGTTACCTTGCACTACAATTTTCGGTTTACCATATGGGCGACTTAAAATGAATGTAGCATTCGGACGGAACTGAGAAAGGATATTAATTAAAGCACTTGCAACTGTAGCTCCATTTGCAGTGATATCGCCAGCAACTGGTGCTAAAAACGAACCAGCCAAAGGAGCAACAGCTACTGATGATTGCAAACGACCTAAAATTAATACCGAGTTACGCCCTGATGTTTGAGTAACATCTATAAAATCGTTATTTACTGAACCTGTTGATGCTGCATTTGTATAGCAATATTGCAAACAGATATTATCTACACCATTCCAAATAATCGGAGTACTTAAAGTTAAGGTGTTTACACCAAACACAATTGGTTGTGATGCATTATTATATACTGATGTAAATGCGCCTGCAATAGCTGTAGTATTAGCATAAGAAATAGGAACCGCAGCAGAATTTAAATAACTAATTGAGAAATTATTATACGTTCTGATGGGAGTTGACAAATCATTATTCTTCACATTTAATTTAATGGCGGTGATTTGGTCGCCCGATAACATTCCATAACCAGCTAATTCTGTAGCCGTATAAATAATTTGCGCTTGCGCTGCTTTATACGTCTTACCAGGTAGTGGCGTCTGAGAGTAATTCAAAATTGTACCTAACGCAACATCTATTGTTGGTGTATATCCTGTATTAAATTTAATTTGACCATTATTAGTCACATCGCCTTTGGCTTTAAATGGAGTTGCCGATGGATTTGGTGCATCAATCGTTAATGTATCTGTTGATGCAATGGCAATGTTTTTACAATTTGCAAATACACCACTTTTAATAACAGGATTGTAATACGTTCCAGATGGAGCCGCTAATGTTTTATTAATAACAACATCATCGTTGATAGTTGGAATGGAAGGACACCAGTTCGCCGGATTGTTCCAGTCATTGGTATTTCCCAACCAAAGCTTATACAATCCCGAACAGTTAGGAATAATCGTTACCACGAAATCCTCGCATTCTCCATATGTATATTGCAAACATGGAGAAGGATTAGTTGTTGCATACACTTCACGAACACGAAGGCGAGTATTACCAGTAAAGCCTGTAGCAGGCACTGTAAATGGCCATGTTTGAAATGCACCTGCCAATAAACTTACAGTACCTAAACTCTCCGCATCTTCAAAAACCCCGTTGTGATTATAATCGATCCAAGCACGAATATTATTACCAGAGAACCATGTTCCTGCTTGCACCGTAATTGAATACGGAGCTCCTTGTTGTAACGTAACTGCCTGATTAGCGACCCCTGGATTACGGTATTCGTAATCGGGAGGATGCATAACAAATCTGCAACCTGGGTAGCAAGGTAAACTCGGGTTTTGTAACGCAACGGCATTGGTGGTTGTATTAATACCTGTTCCGCCGTAACCAAGTAATGAAACGGATTGCACATAGTCATTATTAGTATATCCCGCCCAAGAAGTTCCTACGGTGTAAGTAGGTACGCAATACGGAATATCTACTTGAACACCTCCTGTAATTGTATACGTAGTTGGTAATAAAGATGATGAAGTACCTGATGGGGAAGGGCATGTTAATGCAGTACCTCCAACAGATGCCTGAAGCAAATCAGCATCAAGGAAATTATTACCAGCTGCTGACGCAGAAATATCATACGTTAACCAGAAGTAAGTAGTATCATACTCCAAGAAAAAACAAGAGGCGGCGGCATTGGTAAAATTAAGGTTGGTTCCTACTGCAGTTAAAGTTGAGCCATACTGTGTTTTAGGATACGATGTACTAGCCGGAATAGCTGCTGTAGGGAATGGAGAAACATATCCTGTACTAAATAAATTTGAGCCTCCTGTATAGTACACTTTAGCATTCACAATATTAGCAACATTGCTAGTTCCGTTAGTATTGAACAACAATGAATCTAATTTAACAGGTAATGGTCCGTTTAAGTTGCCACAACCACTAGTACCCCCAACAATACAACGAACCCCTAATATCCATTGGTTTGTTGCACCTTGAGAAGTAGAAGCTCCATTTTGTTGAACTAGATCAAATGAAACATCACCTGGGCTCATTGCCGAAGGATATGTATTACATTCAAATTTATCTAAGTAAATATTTTGACCAAATGCACTTACGCCATGAATAACAAAATAATTTCTTTTTGCGTTATACGTGGCCGCTGGTAAAGTAAAAGTGTATTTATACCAACCAGCAGATGCTACAGCTGGGTAGGCCGCTATTGGACGAACAATAAAATTCGTAGTGCTTTGGTGATTAATTGGAACTAGTCCAGTAGTAGTTGGGGTATTGTTCCAAAAAACTTCAATTTTATCATTTACTCCCACACTTAATGCATCGCGATACATCCAAAAACTAAAAACAGGATTTGCACCTCCATTATTACTGAAATCGAACGGTTTCGTAATTAAATAATAATCGTCGTTAATACCTGCACTAAAGGAGTTAAACATTAAAACATTACTACCGCCACCAGTTGGTGCGGCCCCTATGGAGGGACTTGCAGCAGTTGCGGCTGCAACAAGTGAAAATGCGCTAACATTACTAGCAGGATTATTTGGTCCTTTTATTTGCTTCCAACCAGGAGCAGGAAATATAGTTCCTTCATTACTTTCCGTCTGGAGTACAAGTACTTGTGCTCTAGTTGTAAAAGGGAAGAGTACGCTAACAACCAACAGAAGCGCTAAAGCTATAAGCGCCTTTCTGAAAGATGAAATATTCTTTGCGTAATTTTTTTTCATACTGTGCAGATTTGAACTAATTGTAATCGTGTAATTATGTAAGAGTATTGGGGAAATGAACTTATTTTAGAAGATAAATATACGGATAAAACATCCTTCATCGAGTTGGTTAGACTCACGAATCTTTGAAAAGTTTCAAATTTTCGTAAGAATATCCTGTAAGTTTCGATTAATATATCCTCATTTTATCATTAATTTCTGGGTAAATATAGTTATCCAAACCACAAATTGCAAGGGTGCATTCCTTCTTTTTTGATACTTTAAGTCTAATAAAAGCAATTACTTGGTAAAAGCAGACATTTCGGGGGTGAAATTCGGTTTTCAGATTTTATTCCAAAAGATAATTTAAAAGTATAAATATCAATTAATTAAACTAAAAAAAAGGTCTATTGACGGCACTCTCTAGTTTTTGTGTATTGAGATTTCATTATCCATTTTTTGACCTTAACTTCGCCCATTCATGAAAAAAAATATTTCGACCTTTTTTAACGAATTGGGCTCTGAGGGATCGGCGCGCCTACTCATGAACGCATCGAGTCAATTTCACACTTTCAGTTTTTTAGAGACAGGAGCCTTAAAAACAGCTTCTTACAACTCAGCCGGCAATTGTTACGATTTCATTTGCGCAATAAATTCAGCTAGCGAAATTTATTCGCCCAACAGCACATTTAGTGAAATCCAGCATTTTATATTCAAAAATCAAGGCCAATGGATCTTCGGACACCTCAATTACGACATCAAAAACAGATTAGAACCTTCGCTTTCTGGAAATCTTACCGATCCAATCGGGTTCCCCGATTTCTGTTTATTTATTCCTGAAACCGTGATTAGTTGCCAAAATGGATCCATCACCGTTTGGGGAAATGAAGCAAATTTGGTATCAATTATTAATTTAAAAATCGACGAACCTGTTGCAGAAAACACCGAAAAGCATATTGTTTCAACCGTGTCGTTTGAAGAATACGAACGCAACTTCCAAAAAATTCAACATCATCTTTATCGTGGTGATATTTACGAAATCAATTATTGCATCCCATTTATCGCGAATAATTTTAATTTAAATGTTCCTGCGATACGATTAAAACAACGATTATTATCGCCGGCACCTTTTTCTGTTTTATATAAATTCAATCATCTTTGGCTCAGCTGCGCTAGCCCCGAACGTTTTATCCGAAAATCAGGAAATAAAATTATTAGTCAACCAATAAAAGGGACCGCCCGACGATCAGGAATTACTGTAGAAGACAAAGCATCAAAAGAGGCATTGCTTAACAGCGAGAAAGAAAAGGCGGAAAATATAATGATCGTCGATCTTGTTCGTAATGACCTCAGCAAAGTGGCGCAAAAAGGAAGTGTAAAAGTAGAGGAGCTTTTCGGAATCTATGAATTTGCACATGTATTTCAGATGATCTCAACAGTATCGGCAACATTAAAAAATGATCTAACGTTTACGGATATACTAAAAGCGCTATTTCCACCGGGATCAATGACGGGTGCGCCTAAAATAAGTGCCATGAAAATTATTGAAGAAACTGAATCATTTAAACGCGGATTATTTAGCGGAACGGTAGGCTATATTCATCCGAATGGCGACTTCGATTTTAATGTAGTTATCAGAAGTATTCTCTATAATGACGAAACAAAAACGGTTTTAATTCCTGCTGGTGGTGCCATTACAGTTCACTGTAATGTGATAGACGAATACAACGAATGTTTATTAAAAGCACAAGCTAACCTCAACTTGCTATCTCTTGAATTACCGATTGCAGAAAAGGCTGTTTAACGTATGGAACAGAAATTATTGAAATTCATTTTCCAACATCAACTCTTCGAAAAAGAGCATCGATTATTGCTCACCATTTCGGGCGGGATTGACTCCATGGTAATGCTTCATCTACTTCATAAACATTCATTTAATATTTCGGTGGCACATTGCAATTTCGGATTGCGTGGAGCAGAAAGCGATGGGGATGCTTCGTTGGTTGAAGAAACGTGCCGTAAACTAAATATTTCATGCTTTACACGCGAATTTGATACGACATCTTTCGCAAATGAAAACGGAATTTCAATTCAGATGTCAGCACGTGAAATACGCTATTCATGGTTTCGTGAACTAAAGAAAAACCACGGATTTGATTTCATCCTTACTGCTCATCATGCCAACGATCAACTAGAAACAATACTACTAAATTTTGTGCGCGGAAAAGGACCTTCGGCGTGGAGTGGAATTCCTGTAAAAAACGGAGAAATTGTTCGTCCGATGTTATCGATTTATAAAGAAGAAATTCATTTGTTTGCGAAAGATCATGGAATTGAAAGTCGCGAGGACAGTAGCAACAAAAAAACCGACTATGATCGCAATTTTATTCGTCACCGTATCACTCCCCTATTAAAAGAATTAAATCCTTCAGTGGTAAACACCTTTTCTCAAATTGGGGAAATGTCGGAGAACAGAGAATTAATGATTAACGAATATATCGATTTAATAAAACCTCGCCTATTAATTAGCGAAGGTGAATTATTGAAAATTGACTTAATCGAACTGATGAAATTGTCTTCATCATCAGAAGTTTTATTTAAATTAATTTCTGAGAAAGGCTTCTCATATAAACAATGTTGTTCCATAACCGAAGCAGGAATACCTCTTTCGGGAAAACAATACTTCAGCGAACATTTCAGGGCCGTTATTGACCGCAATTTTTTATTAATTAAAGAGCGATTTAAGAAGGAATTTCAACCCATTTCATTTTCATTGAATGATGAAAAGGTGATTTTCCCGAATGGAACTATTACGTTAGCTATAATTGATAAGAATCATATCGATTATAAAAAAATGACTGTAAACGAAGCTTGTATCGACGTAAATCTCATTGAAGAAACGCTTCAAATTAGAGCTGCTGAAACAGGAGATTCATTTATGCCACTTGGAATGGAACACAAAAAACTGCTCAGCGATTTTTTCATCGACAAAAAAATGTCGACCTTCGAAAAAGAACAAACAAGTTTATTGGTGAATAACAATATTATTATTTGGGTCATCGGCCATCGCATCGACCACCGTTATCGCATCACCGAGAAAACAAATAAAGTACTACATCTTATATGGACACCGGAATAAATACATTGAAATACGACGAAAAGCAATCGCTAGGATACAATAGTTATTCGAATAGCCGCCGAACGGTACTGGCTATTTTTTGCTTTGTAGCGTATTACTATACCGAAAATCGATCGGATGATGCCGACTTATTATTTGTTGTTGGTATATTTATTTTGGTACTAAGTCTTGCTCTTTTATTCGTGACATACCTTCGAATTTCATTAACTGAAACGGAAATCACTTTATCTAACCTTTGGAACAATAAAAAAATTAAGCTTCCCTACAGTGAAATTCAGTCGATTGAATCAACGATATATAGCAAATATCACCTCAACAATCCGGCATTTAACGTACACCAAGCAGGTCAAATTAAGTTTTATGCTGCCGGCAGCTTAGCGGTAAAAATCGGACTTAAAAACGGCGAAAGCTATCTTATTGGTAGCTATCACCCCGACCGAATCATTCAAATTGTTAAGGAACTAAAAAAGCAGTAAACGACATCCTTAAATTCCTTACTTTTGCCCCTTCAAAATATATAATACAATACACGCATGCCACGAGGACCCATTTCTCAATTTATGGAGAAGCACTACCTACATTTCAATGCAGCTGCAATGGTAGATGCCGCGAAAGGATACGAACAACACTTATTGGATGGAGGCAAAATGATGATTACCCTTGCCGGAGCAATGAGTACTGCCGAATTAGGAATTTCATTAGCAGACATGATTCGTGCTGGAAAGGTTGACATTATTTCTTGCACAGGAGCAAATCTTGAGGAAGATATCATGAACCTAGTTGCACATTCGCACTACAAAAGAGTTCCAAACTACCGTGATTTAAGTCCGCAGGATGAATGGGAATTACTTGAAGGCGGCTTTAACCGAGTTACCGACACTTGCATCCCCGAAGAAGAAGCGTTTCGCAGAATACAGAAGCATATTCACAAACAATGGAAAAATGCCGAAGATGCTGGCGAACGTTTTTTACCGCATGAGTACATGTACAAAATGTTACTCAGTAAGGAGATGGAACAATACTATGAAATCGATCCGAAAAATAGTTGGATGTTAGCTGCTGCCGAAAGAAATCTACCGCTCATAGTTCCGGGTTGGGAAGACAGTACAATGGGGAATATATTTGCGTCGTATTGCATCAAAGGTCAGCTGAAGCCTTCTACGATGAAAAGTGGAATTGAATACATGACTTGGCTAGCAGACTGGTACATTAAAAATTCTGGAGGAAAAGGTGTAGGGTTTTTCCAAATCGGCGGCGGTATTGCTGGCGACTTCCCAATTTGCGTTGTTCCCATGTTATATCAAGATATGGAAATGACGGATATTCCTTTCTGGGGATATTTCTGTCAAATAAGTGATTCTACTACGAGCTATGGTTCATACTCAGGCGCAGTGCCGAATGAAAAAATTACTTGGGGAAAACTTGATATTCACACACCAAAATTCATTATTGAGTCAGATGCATCAATTGTAGCTCCATTAATTTTTGCGTGGATTTTAAATCAATAATATATTAGGTAATGTCTGATTCGTTAATCATCATCCCCACTTATAACGAGAAGGAAAACATCGGCCGGATGTTACGCACGGTGATGAATCTTCCTCACCCGTTTCACGTGCTCATTGTAGACGATAATTCAAAAGACGGAACAGCTCAAATAATAAAAGATATTCAACGCGAGTTTACCGACCGAATCTACATAGAAGAGAGGGCGGGAAAACTCGGGTTGGGTACTGCTTATATTCATGGATTTAATTGGGCACTAAAAAAAGACTATTCATACATCTTTGAGATGGATGCAGACTTCTCTCATAATCCCGATGATTTAATTCGTTTGTATAATGCCTGTGCAAATGATGGAGCCGATATAAGCATCGGCTCGAGGTATATTACAGGCGTGAATGTGGTTAACTGGCCCATGGGCAGAGTTATGATGTCGTATTTTGCATCAATGTATGTACGAATCGTAACTGGTATGCAGATTAGAGATACCACTGCAGGATTTAAATGCTATTCTAAAAAAGTTTTAGAGACCATCAACTTCGATAAAATTCGTTTTACTGGATATGCCTTTCAAATAGAAATGAAATTTGCGGCGTGGAAGTTAGGATTCAAAATTAAAGAAGTGCCTATTATTTTCACCGATCGCAGCGAAGGGCAATCGAAGATGAGCGGAGGAATTTTTAAAGAAGCCATCTTTGGCGTGATCTCTATAAAAATAAAAAGCTGGTTTTCCAGTTACAAAAAAAGGTAAGAAAAAATTCTTACCTTTTTTTGTGAGATGACTGGTTAAACAAACTTATCGCCTTTTTTCATTTTCACATCGTTCACAAACTGACGAATTTGTTGTTCATCAGTCTTTCTACAAACGAGAAGAATATTATCCGCATCAACAACGATATAATCGTCGAGGCCCTGCAACACCACCAACTTATCTTTCGGCACATTCACAATACAATTGTTAGTATCGTAAGTCATCACAGATTTACCAACGATTGCATTTTTATTCTCATCGTGTTTTACATGCTCGTATAAAGAACCATACGTACCTAGATCGCTCCAACCAAATTCGGCACTCATCACATGCACATTTTTCGCTTTCTCCATGATAGCAAAGTCGATAGAAATATTTGTACACTGTTCGTATGCCTTATGAATGAAATCATTTTCATCGTCGGTATCATAAACAGATTGACCATCACTAAAGATAGCATCCATCTCAGGCAAATGTTCTTTAAAAGCTTTTAAAATAGACTTAGCGCTCCAAATAAAAATTCCAGCATTCCATAAAAATTCTCCCGTTTGAAGGAAGAACTTCGCCATTTCAAGATCGGGTTTTTCGGTGAAAGTTTTCACCTTCGAAATTTTATTTACTTGCTCTGATTTATCATCGATAAACTGGATATATCCGTAACCGGTATCAGGTCGACTAGGTTTAATACCAAGCGTTAATAGCACATCTCTTTCTGCAGTAAAATTGAGACAACCCATTACGGCATCAACGAAAGCTTGCTCTTTCAATATCACATGATCGGAAGGAGCTACCACCATATTTGCATTAGGGTTGCGCTTCAAAATTTTATTTGCTGCATACGCAATGCAAGGAGCAGTATTACGACGAGAAGGTTCCGACAATACTTGATCGGGTTTTATATCGGGTAATTGTTCAAGCACGAGGGAAGTATAATCAGCATTCGTTACTACAATAATATTTTCCTTCGGACAAACCTGCAAAAAGCGATCATATGTTTGTTGTATTAATGTTTTTCCTGTTCCAAGAATATCGAGAAACTGCTTAGGTCGAACATTACGGCTCATAGGCCAAAATCGGCTTCCTACTCCGCCGGCCATTATTACACAATAGTTATTTTTCATAGTAAAAATCAAAGTTAGATTCTAAACGAATAATGATTTTTATTTTTCGACAGAAACATTAGAATTGCGATTTATCAATTACGAAAGGCTGCTAAGAGCAGTTCGCAAGGTATCAAGCATATCAGGAATCATTTCCTTTTTGCAAGCGCCCACTGACAATCGGTACCAAGTAGAATCTTTCGAGGCGCCGAAAGCAGCAAACGGAACGATTGCCATTTTAGCCTCATTAAGAATAAACGCGGTAATATCTTCGGTCGATACAAGCACTTTACCGGTAGCTAATTTTTTTCCTTTCAAATCGAATTGAACAGTAAGATAAATTGCAGCCATTGGCTCAATACATCTTACGCCTAAACCTGCATTATGCATATCTGTAAATCCATCATAAAAAGCATGCAGACGATCTTCCACTTCTTTCTTGAAGTTCGTCATATACGCATCCATTGCCTCGGTATTCGCCATAAATCGACCGGCAGCAACTTGTTCTGCCTTTGGCGACCATGCACCAACATGCGATAAAATAGATTTCATTTTATCAATCACATTTACTGGACCGAAAGCCCAACCTACACGAACTCCAGTAGCCGCAATTGACTTCGATAATCCGTCTACGAAAATAGTATACGGGCGTAAATCAGGGCATAAAGAAACAGGATCATAGTGGTTGTTTCCACCAAAAGTAAGCGCGCTGTAAATTTGATCATACATCAAATACAAAGGCTTCTCATCTAAACCACGGCTGTTATTTTCCTCTAAAACCATATTACAAATTACTTGCAACTGATCTTTCGTAAATACGGTACCGGTAGGATTTTGTGGAGAACACAAGGCTAATAAAACAGCCCCTTTCAAATGCGGACGAATGGCATCAGCGGTAGGCATGAAATTATTTTCAGGCAATGCTTCTACTGCAATACCTTCTGCCTGCAACAAATGACAATAGTGATTATTATTCCAGCTTGGAACCGGATAGATGACTTTATCGCCTGGATCAATTAACGTAGAATAAATTCCATAAATCACCGGACGCGCCCCACCTGCAATTAATACCTCATCGGCAGTATATTGCAATCCTTGAAAACGCTCGATGAAGGCAGAAACTTCCTTTCTTAAATCGAGCATACCGTTAGCAACAGGATAATTCGTATGTCCCTCCTGATATGCTTTGATAATTTCATCGCGTAAAACAGTAGGAATCGGGAAAACAGCAGGATCGAAATCACCGATTGTTAGATTGGCAATTTTTTCTCCTTTTTTTATTAATTCGTTAACCTCATTTGCGAGTTTAATAATTTCAGATCCGATTAAGTGCTCAGCCATATGCGACACAGGAAAAACGGAAGGCTTTTGAATGGTAGTTGACATTGGTATAAAACTATATTGCAAACCTACATAAAAGAAGGCGGAAGGCCTCGTATTTTAACGTAATTTATAAGTAATTTTTATTGCATCTGTTAATAAAATTTAATAGACTTTGTGCCATTAAACAATTCATGTATTTTGATATCAGTGCTTTAGCTAGGTACGAATGATAATTGTTAGAAATATTCGGCAAAAGATCATCGGGCGGGCACAATTGATCTTTAATTTTGTTGCATGAGATCAAAACTGATTTATCTGATTTTTTTATTTGCCGCTACATTATCTAGCAGCATCACATCTGCTGATAAGCCGAATAAAAAAAATACTCCGACGAAATTAATTCCCATTGTTGCAGAACCCGCACTTCAGGAATTATTAACGCACGCTGTTCAAAGTTGGCAAGTGGGTAATGCTTCGGCAGCTTATGCAACTCTAGACAGCATCCATTTTCAGGAATTAAACGAATCTAATGCTTCAACAAAAACAAAAGCTGCAATTTGGACCGCCACTTATCTTCAAGCACAACATAAATTCCGTCAGGCTGCTATTTTCCTCGACAGCGCTTTGCGATACGCTACATCCTATGCAAAAGCAGAAGAACTTAAACGTACACATGAAGCCTATTCAGAATATTATTTGGCAATCGGAAATTCAAAAGGAGCTATTGCCTCACTAAAAGCCGCAACTAAAATCAAAGACAGCTTAAGTCAATCCGCTTCGAATCAAGCCGTCGATTCATTACAAAAAGAAATTGCAAAATATAAACAGCAATCAGAAATTACTTATAAAAACGAGTTAGATGCTGCCAACAACAACGCAAATACAATTGGCACTGCATCCATAATAATGGGAGTGATCATTGGTTTACTGCTAATCGTTCTGTTATTGCTCTACGGAAAACTTCAACGACTGAAAAGCTTACCACCTGCGCCAATCACACGTAAAATAGAAAAGCCTGCAAACAATCCTGTAGCTGAACAAAATAAAGACACTCTAATAGCTGAAGAAAGCAAAGTAAGCAAAGCAGAAACTGGATTTCCTAAACTAGAGCAAGTGCCTACTTCAAACTCCAGTAAATCACTAACGGCACGCCTATCCGAAGTTGAGTTAGTACTGATTAGAGCGGATGTGCTTTGCAATTATGGCGATCAAAAATCAATCAAGAAATTGTTAACGGAATATAATACACAACTTCCGCTAATCATGAAAAGTCTCGATGACGCGATAACACTCAATGAAAACGAACCCATTCTTCGTTCTCTTGAATATCTAAATCCATATCTATCGGCCTTTGGCATGCAAAGCACTTTAGTGATGTTAAAAGAAATTCAAGAAGAATCTCCAACTTCAAAACCAACAAAATTATTATCAAGAGTTTTTCAGGTGAGGAACCATTGTCGCAGGGCCTTCGACGAATCCAAATCGCTACTTGAAAAAATAAGCTAATAAAAAAAAGACATTCATCGCTGATTGTCTTTTTTTTATTAGCTTATTTAAAATATTCGAGCAATGCTAGAATTTTTTCTTCCACCTCAGGTGAATTCCATTTATTCTCAACATCTGGAATATTCATTACTTGCTGCATGATCGACTCTTGTTTATTTCCTTCGCGCAAAGCTTCGCTATAACGAATATGCGGACTATATGTAACCATAGTGTACAACGGAATCCATTTATCAGGATGCTTTTCACTAAACCAATTTTCAATTTTCTTTTGCAACAAGAAAGAAGGTTTCCCTACTCTATCACGCATCTCAATAAAATTATTTAGCGCTAATTCAGCAATCGCATCAGAATCAGGTTTACGCGATTTTTGAAACTCTTCAAAAATAGTATCCCAATCATCGCCATACTTTTCCATCATTTGATCTAAGACCACACAATCTTCGAAACCACAATTCATTCCTTGACCATAGAACGGAACAATACCATGGGCAGAATCTCCCACCATTAAAAACTTATCTTCATATCTCCACGGATAACAACGAACCGTCATTAAAGAAGAAGTTGGGTTGGCAAAGAATTCTTTTTCAAGATTAGGAATCAACGGCACGAAATCAGGAAAGTTTGTTTTAAAGAATGTCAATGCTTTTTCTTCAGAATTCACAGTTTTAAATGATGTATCTCCTTCAAATGGAAAGAACAAAGTACACGTAAACGTTTTATCCATATTAGGCAAAGCAATCAACATATACGAATCGCGAGGCCAAATATGAAGCGCATTCGGCTCCATCGCAAATTCGCCGTTTTCAGCTGCAGGAATCGTTAACTCTTTATAACCATGTTGGAGATATGTTTGCGAATACGTAAACAAATCAGTTGACAATTGCATTTGCAATCTTCCTGCTGAAAAAGCACCATCTGTCGAGAAAACACGATCGGCAACTACTTCAATAATTTCCTTTGTATCATTATCTTCAAACTTAGCAACCGCAGTTTTCAAATCGATATTAGTACAACGCTTATTAAAATGTATTTTCACGCCATGTTGTTCTGCCAAATCCATCAACACACAATTCAAACCTCCACGTGAAACAGAATTGATTGCTTGACCTTCCTTACCATAAGCTTGATACGTTAGATTGCCATCTTTACTATGCATCATACGCCCAGCCATCGGAATTGCGACCTTCTTTATTTCATCAACAATTCCAACGCCGGCTAAGCCTGTCCATCCTCTATCACTAAGCGCAAGATTGATTGAACGTCCGGCACTAATTCTGTTTTTTCGCAAATCGGGACGACGTTCATAAACAGTAACATTATATCCTCTCTTAGCGAGATAAATACTTAACAATGATCCAACAAGTCCGGAACCGATAAGTGTAAAATTTTTCATGATTTAAAATTTGCAATTGAGTGCTCCAAAATAGTGAAAACCCTTCGAATAAATACATACTTTTGTAAATTCTGATTAATATCAAATTAACAAAACATGCAAAAGGTACGATTGGTGCTGATTACCTTAATCATAAGTTGCTTTTTCACAACTTCTTTCTCGCAAACAAAAATTTTATTTGACGCTACAAAAGCAGAAGCTGCGGGCAATGCCGACTGGGTGATTGACGCTGACGTTCATAACATTGGTTATTTCAACGGGCCGGCTCAAACTGGCGGAACAGAATCGAACCCGCAAAAAATTCCGAATCCATTACAAGCCACAATTACAACAAGTACATTAGAGACCTATTGGAACGGTGGAATTTCAAATTGGGGAATTGATTGTGTAAAGAAAGGATATCAGGTAGAATCTTTACCCTATAACGGATCAATTACCTACGGCTTAACAAGTAATACACAAGACCTTTCCAATTACAAAGTATTTGTAGTATGTGAGCCTAATATTTTATTCACGGCTGCTCAAAAAACAGCAATGATTCAATTTGTGCAAAACGGAGGAGGATTATTTATGGTTTGTGATCATGGGAATAGTGATCGCAATGGAGATGGGTATGATTCACAAATGATTTGGGATGATTTACTGACGAACAATTCTGTACAAGCGAATCCATTCGGAATTTTATTCGACTCATTAGATTTCTCTCAAACAAGCACCAATATCGCTAGCTTAGCCACCGATACTATTCTTCACGGGCCATACGGCAATGTAACTTCCATCGATTTTAATGGCGGTACTGCGATGACGTTATACCCTACCATAAATCCGAATGTAAAAGGAGTGATTTACAAAAGTGGAAGTAGTACAACGGGAAATACAAATGCATTAATGGCGCGTTCGCGATACGGCTTAGGTAAAGTAGCTGCTCTCGGCGACAGTTCTCCTGCCGACGATGGCTCTGGCGATTCAAATGATGTTTTATATGACGGATATATTACCGGAGCAAGCGGGAACAACCGCAAAGCAATCATGAATGCTACTTATTGGTTAGCGACGAATAATAATGTAACCGGAATTACTGACAATGAAGCTATGGCATTTAATGTTTTTCCAAATCCAGCAGGCGAAAGCATCAGCATCATTCCTATCAATGAAATGAATCATGGAATACTGATTTTTACTAATCTGTTTGGACAAGAGGTGGCTACAGAATTTATTAACGGGCAAGATCGTATATCCGTAAACGTTAGTTCAATTAGCAACGGAATTTACTTCGCGACTGTTCAATCGGAAGGCTTTAAAAGCACAAAAAAAATTATTGTATCACACTAACGATTATTTTTTTACTATAATCATTTATACTTTTTTAGTTCGACGAGATTGTTCACTTTTAAAAAATCTGTGTACTAACTATACTTTAACAAAAGCTATTACGATTCGTAATGGAGAACTATTTACCTAGCGAATCGAAATCGTTTAAATTGCTTCATTAAGTAGTTGCCCGAAGCGATAAGCATCTTTGAAGGAGTTGTATAGCGGCACAGGGGCAACGCGAATTACTCCACTACCTCTACCCTGTTGATCGGGCTCGCGCCAATCAGAAATAACACCAGATTTTGTAATCGAATCAAAGATTTGTTTGCCATCGGTTGCAAACTGCAATGAAAGTTGACATCCTTTAAGTTGCGCTTCAAAAGGAGTAACAATAGAAATTAGATTTTCTTTTCCTTTATACTTTAGCACATCGCGAATCACAAATAAAAGGTACGAAGTAAGATCCAAGCTTTTCGCCGTGAGTTTATCCATTGTAGCGTCAGCGAACAATTCGAGAGAAGCGCGCAAAGCGGCCATTTCAAGAATTGGAGCATTACTTAATTGCCAGCTATCCGCCGATAGAACGGGCGTAAACTGATGCGGCATTTTAAAACGTGTTTCAGGATCGTTACCCCACCATCCAGCAAAGCGAGGAAGGTAAGGATTTTTTGCATGACGTTCGTTAACGAAAATGCCACCTACGGTCCCAGGACCTCCGTTCAAATATTTATACGAACACCAAGCTGCAAAATCAACATTCCAATTATGCAATTCAAGTTTAAGATTTCCAACAGCATGTGCTAAATCAAATCCTGCATAAGCACCCACTTCATGCGCAGCATCGGTAATTGCTTTCATGTCGAGTACCTGTCCAGTAAAATAATGAACTCCCCCAAACATCACAAGCGCTAATTCATCGCCGCAGTCTTCAATCGCGTTAAGAATATCTTCAGGCGCAATTAAATCACTTCCTTTTGAAGGTTCCAGCTCAATGATAGCATCATTAGGATCGAATCCATGGAAACGAGCTTGCGATTGCAATGCATAACGATCGGAAGGAAACGCTCCTGCTTCACAAATAATTTTAAACCGGTCTTTTGTTGGACGATAAAACGAAACCAATAACAAATGAAGATTCACTGTTAGATGATTCATCACAGCCACTTCTAACGGTAACGCACCTACGACATTTGCAATTGACTCACGAACTAACTCATGATAACCAAACCACCCGGTAGTGGGCTTAAAATGTCCTTCCACGCCAAGTCTAGCCCAGTCTTGCAACTCCTCGTTTACATAAACGGCCGTGTTTTTTGGCTGAAGTCCTAATGAGTTTCCGCAGAAATAAATACAATCATGTCCCTCATGCTGTGGAATAAAAAACTTATTTCTAAAGGAATTCAACGGATCCTGTTGATCCATTTTATTAGCGAAGAGGATTGAATTTTCGAACGAAGAGCTCATTGTATGAATATCGTAATTACGAATAATCAAAGATAGTTTTGATGAATGAATTGCGCACCAATACTTGATACTATTTTTGACACAAACAACGAAGGCACTCCAAATGAGTGCCTTCGTTAATATTTAAACCAAATTAATGATCGTGAGGAGTGTTGCTTTCCGGTGTTTCAGAATAAGGAACAGTTTGACAGATAAAATCTTCTTTAGCTCCTGGCTTGCCGTAATCATATGGCCAACGATGTACTTCAGGAATTGCTCCTGGCCAGTTACCATGAATATGCTCAACAGGAGCAGTCCATTCAAGAGTATTTGACTTCCAAGGATTCTGAGAAGACTTCTTGCCGTTCTTAATACTATAGTAGAAGTTAAACAAGAATATAAACTGAGCTAATCCGCCAATGATCGCAAAAATTGACACCACATGATTGATATTGATCAAGTTTTCAAAGCCAGCATATGCAGTGTTAGCATAATAACGACGTGGAACACCCGCAAGACCTAAGAAGTGCATTGGGAAGAAAGTACCATACAAACCAATTATTGTAAGCCAGAAATGGATGTATCCCAATTTTTTATTCATCATGCGACCATACATTTTCGGGAACCAATGGTACACTCCGGCAAACATACCGAAGATAGCCGAAGAACCCATTACAATATGGAAGTGAGCAACTACGAAATATGTATCGTGAATATTAATATCAAGAGCTGAATCACCAAGAATAATTCCTGTAAGACCGCCAGTGATAAACGTAGAAACCAAACCAATAGCAAATAAGATTTGAGGAGTAAATTGAATATTCCCTCTCCAAAGCGTAGTGATGTAGTTAAACACTTTAACAGCGGAAGGAATCGCAACCAACAAAGTAGTGAAAACGAACACAGAACCTAAGAATGGATTCATACCCGTAATAAACATATGATGACCCCAAACAACGAACGAAAGGAAAGCGATTACCAACATAGAACCAATCATGGCTTTATAACCGAAAATGGGCTTACGTGAATTAACTGAAATAACCTCAGAAGCAAGACCTAAAGCGGGTAACAATACGATATAAACCTCAGGGTGACCTAAGAACCAGAATAAGTGTTGGAATAAAATTGGAGAACCACCCGCATGATCAAGAGGAGCGCCATCAATAAAAATATCGCTTAGATAGAAACTCGTTCCGAAGCTACGATCAAATACTAGTAATAATGCTGCTGCAAGTAAAACGGGGAATGATAATACCCCAAGGATTGCAGTAATAAAGAACGCCCAAATTGTAAGTGGCATTCTTGTCATTGCCATCCCTTTTGTACGAAGGTTGATAATAGTAGCAATGTAATTAATACTTCCTAATAACGAAGAAGCAATGAAGAAAACCATCGACACTAACCACAATGTCATCCCTAAACCAGAGCCAGGTATAGCTTGTGGCAATGCACTCAATGGTGGATATATAGTCCACCCACAAGAGGCAGGACCTGATTCAATTACCAATGAAGATAACATAATAACACTCGACAAAGCAAAGAACCAGAATGAAAGAGCATTCAAAAATCCAGATGCCATATCACGCGCTCCGAGCTGAAGAGGAATAAGTAAGTTCGAGAAAGTACCGCTCAAACCAGCAGTCAATACGAAGAACACCATAATGGTTCCATGAATGGTAACCAAAGCTAAGTAGAAGCCTGGATCTAATTTACCGTCTTTACCCCATTTTCCAATTACGTCCGATAAGAAAGGAAGTTTAGCGTCGGGCCAAGCCAGTTGCATACGGAAAATTAGCGACATAAACATCGCGAGGAAGCCCATAAAGATTGCAACATTTAAGTATTGCTTTGCAATCATTTTATGGTCGGTAGAGAAGATATACTTCGACCAGAAGTTATCATCGTGATCATGATCATGGTGATCGTGTGAATGACCATGTGCATGCTCATCGGCAGGAGCTCCATGTGCCATACTGTTATTTGGATTCACTTCCATGTGAATATTGTTTTCTTGCTTTGAACTTTATAACGAACGATTACTAACTATTTTTTGACGATTATTTTGCCATTGATGTTGCGGCAGAATCTGCTGGTGCTGGAGCAACAGCCTGTTCAACTGGGAACACTGCTGACTGCGTTTTTAACCACTCTTCATATTCGGCCGGTTCAACAATACGAACAGTCATTTGCATATTGTAGTGTGCAACTCCGCAAATCTTGTTACATAACATAACATACTGAAATTTCGGATTACCTGTTTCCTTCTGCATTTCGGCAGTGGTTATTGTCGGCTTAAATGCGAAACGAGTAGTCATACCTGGAACCGCATTCATCTGAACACGGAAATGAGGAAGATAAACCGAGTGAATAACATCACGAGAGTTAATCATCAACTGCACTTCAGCACCTTTTGGCAATACTAATTCTTTAGCTACCATATCATCAGCAGTTGCTGCATCCGATGAATCAACACCAAGAGGATTTGTATCAGTAATTCTACGGAAGAAAGATCCACCTAGTTTATTATCCTTTCCTGCATAACGCACGGTAAAGTCAAACTGTTTAGCGTAAATCTGTACAACTATACCTTTCATTGACGCTGACTTATTTGTTATATCATTCCACTCTTTCATACCTGTAGTGATTAACGCTGCAAGTATAATAGTAGGAATGATCGTCCAAATAGCCTCTAATTTATTGTTATCGTGAAAATAGAATGATCTTCTGTTTTTATTATAACGGTATTTAAACGCAAAAGTGAATAACAAGATTTGCGTAATAAAAAAAGTCACGAATAAAACGATCCAATTGATTTTCATTAACCCATCAATTGCTTCACCATGTTCAGATGCAGCTTTTGGCAACGTTAAAGGCAAGTATTGAGTCATCATATAAATCATTACGATTAACCCGATAATCAAGAACGAGATCATACCGATACTATTCCATCGGTTAGCACTTTCCTGTTCTGCTTCTTCATTTTCTCCCGAAAGTTTAGATGCAAGAGCCGCTACATTGGCTAAACGCACCAAAACTAAGGTTCCGAAAACGACCGCTAAGATGAGCAAGATGTTCATAGCTTGTTGTAAGTTGTGGAGTATTGAATAATATTATTTCTTCTACTAATTAAATTGCATGATGTAAACTTTCTTCCATCATTGGGTGGTTTTTAGCCACTAGAGGAGACTTGCTTAAATAATGCTGCACTAAATACATGAATAAACCAATGAATCCGATAGTAGTGCCGATTTCCATTAAGCCGATTGATCCAATTGCTACTGTTTCACCGTGCTCTGCTACATGAGCAGCGCCTTCTGCAGCGTGATGACTTGCTGTAATAATTGAACCAGGGATGACCATTACATAAGTATCAATCCAGTGACCGATAAATATGACAATCGACATTCCCATCAATAGATATAACTTACGTTTAGCATCTCTTGTCATTAAAATCACAAACGGTGTAATGAAATTAATAAAGAAGGAAGCTAACCATAGACCACGGTAGTGATCTTGACGTAACATGAAATACGTTATTTCTTCAGGGATATTAGAATACCAAATCAACATAAACTGGCAGAACCATAAGTATGTCCAAAAAATACTGAACGCAAACATAAACTTACCGATATCGTGTAAATGATGCTCAGTTACTTCAGGTAAATATCCTTGTGATTTTAGGTATGTTACTGTAAATACAAGTGCCGCAATTGAAGTAACAAAAATTCCTGCGAATGTATACCAAGCAAACAACGTACTGAACCAGTGAGTATCAACGCTCATTACGAAATCCCATGACATGGTAGATTCAGTTACAGCAAATAACACTAAGAATTTAGCAGCTGCAGCTCTATTTTTTCTCCAGTAGCCAACTCCGTCACCTTCGTCGCTTAGCATAGAGTTCTTGCGGAATAATTTCGCGAAGTATGTCCAAATTGCGAAATACGCTACCACTCGAATCCAAAAGAAAGTAGGATTTAAGAAACCACTTTTCCCTGCGATGATTTCATCGTATTTAGGAGACTTTGGATCAAACAATTCCGCATCCATCCAATGGTAAAGGTGATGACCCCCTAAGGCAATTATTACGATCATAAGACCACCTGCTACAGGTAGTGCCTGACCCATTGCTTCCAACGGACGTTTAATCACAGCGCTCCATCCTACTTCAGCTACATACTGAATAGCTAAAAAGAAGGTTGCACATAAGGCCATCCCCATAAACATGAAGTTATTCATGAGAAGGTTAGACCATGTTTGTTCGTGATGCGTTGCAAACTGAGTGATAATGGCCAATAGACCGATTATCATCATTACTCCTGCAATCATCCGATTTTTTCGAGTGAAATCGTAAGGCTTCGTACTTGTTACCTCGATATGATGATGGTGTCCCATAATTGATCGTTGATCGGTAGTTTATTTTGCCAAGGCAGTTACCTTGGATGAATCTTTAGTTGCTGTTGCTATTGCACTATCAGAGCCAAGCGGAGAAACTCCGTCGTTCTGTAATTGATGAATGTACATCACAATTCTCCAACGATCTTGAGGTGCAATCTGAGCAGCATGAGAGCCCATCAAATTAATACCGTATGTGATTGTATGGAAAATTTTTCCATCGGTAAGATCTTTCATCATACCTCCACGCGACGAATTACCTTTTGAATAAGAAGGTGGAGGAGGGAATTTACCATTTGCTACAATACTTCCATCACCCTGACCAGAAGCGCCATGGCAATGCGTACAATAAATTTCATACTGACGTTTTCCTTCAGTAAGATTTTCTTTGTTTAGCACCAATGGATTCTTCACGTCGCGACCTGCTGCTTCATAACCTTCGTTAGTAGCTGGGTAGTGAAAGAAAGTATAGTTACGAGGAACCGTTCCGTCAACCGGATGTTGCATCGTTAAACTATCTGAGAAATTCGGGTTCGCTGAATACACCTCATAAGACGGTGAGCGATACATGTCCGGCATATATTCCAGGCCGGGTTTCTTAGGGTCCTTGCTACATGACGTTGCTAGCATCATTACTGACGCTGCACCTGCACAAAGGATCGCTATGGTATTCTTCATATCCTGGTTGGTATGGATGTGGAAGGTTCGCTAATTATTTATTTATAAACTCTACTGCACCTGCTGACTTCAACTGTGCTTCAACGTTAGCAATTTCAGAGTCATCCTTAATCTGGATTGCCATAACGAAGTGGTCGTCAGCCATGCGTGGATGTATCACATTCGGTTCTACACCCGGCAATAATTTACTTCTCAACAAGAAAGTAATTACCATTCCGTGAGCAGCACATAGTACAGTACTTTCAAATGTTACCGGGATAAATGCCGGTAAATTTTTGTAGAAAGCATAACTAGGCTTTCCTCCGATATCCATTGGCCAATCGAAGATGTTCATATAGTAGATCATCAACAAAGCCAAGCTCATTCCTGTCATTCCGTAAATGAATGCACAGATGGATATGCGAGTACGCTCTAATCCTAATTCATGGTCTAAACCGTGAATTGGAAATGGAGAAATTACATCTTTCACTTTCAGTCCTTTCTTACGAAGGGAACTGATAGCATTCAGCACTACTTCATCATCGTTGAAGATGCCGTAAACGAATTTTTTTGGTGAAGCGCTCATGCGTGTGATTCTGGATTATTAGAATGTTTAGCAGCTTTTTTCTTTCCGCCTTCTGATGAAGACTTAATAATTGTCTTCAACTCACTCATTGCAATTACCGGGAATACCCTTGCAAAAAGAAGGAAGCAAGTGAAAAATAATCCAAGCGATCCGATAAATATACCGGCTTCTACCCAAGTTGGATGATACATTGCCCAACTTGAAGGAATATAATCACGATGAAGTGAGGTAACAATAATTACAAAACGCTCGAACCACATGCCCACATTTACGAAAATCGAAATGATGAATGTAGCGAAGATGTTCTCACGTAATTTAGAAGACCAATATAACTGTGGAGTAATCACATTACATGTCATCATGCTCCAATACGCCCACCAATAAGGACCAGTTGCCCGATTAATGAATGCATATTGTTCATACTCAACTCCTGAATACCAAGCAATAAAGAACTCAGTAATATAAGCCACACCTACGATAGATCCCGTGATCAAAATGACACGGTTCATCATATCGATATGATAAATAGTAATATAATCTTCAAGACTTAATACTTTACGAACGATGATTAAAAGCGTTTGCACCATTGCAAAGCCAGAGAAGATTGCACCCGCAACGAAGTAAGGAGGAAAAATGGTAGTATGCCATCCAGGAACTACTGATGTTGCGAAGTCCATTGATACCACTGAGTGTACAGAAAGCACTAGTGGTGTTGAAATACCTGCAAGCACAAGAGAAACCTCTTCAAAACGTTGCCAATTTTTGGCGCTTCCTACCCATCCAAAACTTAGAATTGTATAGATACGTTTCGACATTTTTGTTTTTGCACGATCGCGAATAACTGCAAAATCAGGAATAAGACCTGTATACCAGAATACTAGTGATACAGAGAAATAAGTTGAAATTGCGAAAACGTCCCATACAAGTGGCGAATTAAAGTTTACCCATAACGAACCAAACTGATTTGGCAGAGGTAATGGCCAATAGCCTACCCAAGGACGTCCCATGTGAGATACGATAAACGTTGCAGCACAAATTACCGCGAAGATGGTCATCGCTTCAGCTGAACGGTTAATCGATAAACGCCATTTCTGACGAAATAATAATAAGATCGCAGAGATAAGTGTTCCGGCGTGACCGATACCTACCCACCATACGAAATTGGTGATATCCCAAGCCCAACCTACTGTTTTGTTTAAGCCCCAAACTCCGAGTCCTGTTCCTAAGGTATAGGATACTGATATGACCCACCACAACAAAGCAGCTGACGACACGCTAAATGCGAGCCACCACCATTTGTTTGCTTTTGACTCTACCGGGCGGCAGACATCTTCTGTGATATCGTGCCAGGTTTTATCGCCTAGAATTAGTGGCGGCCTTAGTTCCGATTCTTTATGCATATGTGACGAATTCTTACTTCGTTTATATTAATTTTTCTATTCTTTAAATTAAGCGTGACCTTCTTCTTTATTACGAACCTTAGTTTGATAGAATACAGAAGGTTGTACATTGATTTCTGCCAATAAGTGGTAACTGCGAGGATCTGCAAGTAATTTGTTTACCTCACTGCTTTTGTCATTATAATCTCCGAATACGATAGCATTCGTAGGACATGACTGTGCACATGCTGTTTTAATTTCTCCATCACCTGGGCGGCGACCTGCTTTCTTCGCTTCTAGTTTACCATACTGTATACGTTGAACACACATAGAGCATTTTTCCATTACCCCACGTGAACGAACGACAACATCTGGATTAAGTACCATTTTACCTAACTGATCCTGCATATTATAAGGAAACTGATCGTTATCGCTGTATTTAAACCAGTTGAAACGTCGAACTTTATAAGGACAGTTGTTAGCGCAATATCGAGTTCCCACACAACGGTTGTAAGCCATCATATTTAACCCCTCAGAGCTATGTGTTGTTGCTGCAACCGGACAAACCGTTTCGCACGGAGCATGATTACAATGCTGACACATTACAGGCTGGAAAAATACTTCTGGATTATCAGCAGCTGGCTTTTCCATCTCTCCGTACATCGAAAGTTTTCCTAAGCCTTTCTCTTTTGCGTTTTCTTTTGTTGTATCTGAAGTATAGTAACGATCGATACGAATCCAATGCATTTCACGTGCACGGCCGATCTCATCTTTACCCACTACAGGCACATTGTTTTCTGCATTACATGCAACTACACAAGCTCCACATCCAATGCATGCATTTAAATCGATTCCTAATCCCCAACTGTGATTTGGTTTCTCATGTTCAGGATTAGCTGGCGTAGCCCATAAGTCTAATTTCTCAGGTGTTTTAGGACCATAAGGCGACTCAATTAATATTTCTGGATTTCCTGCTTTAGCATCTCTTAACCAAGACGATAAAGTTGTTTCTTTCACAATCTCACGTCCCATCATTGTGTGGTGAGTTTGCGTAGCCGCTAACGTGATATCTTCGTCAACCGTTTTTGATACTGTAACTCCAGCTGCGATATAGTTAAATGCACCATTCGATACTGAAGCGAAAGGATAAGCATTAAAACCTACTCCGTTTCCTGCTTTACCTACGTTTGTTCTTCCGTACCCAACAGCTACTGCAATTGTATTATCAGCCATTGCAGGTTGTAATAATACCGGTCCTTTGATCGATACATTTCCAACTTTCACTTCGATAACATTTCCTTGTGTTACTTTTAATTTATCAGCATATGCAGGAAGGATAGCAAAATAGTTATCCCAACAAACTTTAGAAATAGGATCAGGTAATTCTTGTAGCCAAGGATTATTCGCTTGGCTTCCATTTCCTAATCCTGTTTTTTCATAAAGAATCACATCCGTCCCTACACTTGGCTTCATTAATTTAGAAGCTGCATCAGCTACATTACCAACAAATGTTGCTGCACCTGTACTCGTTACTGCTGTTTCAAAAACTCCATCTTGCAATGATTTCGTCCAAAAGGCGTCGAACGACGACAACCCTGTTTGCATCGGATAGATAGCCGCTTGCCAGAAATCACGCAAGTAAGTATAGTAATCAGCTTGCGCTACTCCGGCCCACTTCATTAAACTATCAGCGCCCTGACGGGTATTGAATAGTGGACGTATTGTTGGTTGTGATAATGTATAGTATCCTTTGTAAGGCTCAACATCTCCCCATGATTCTAACCAATGGTGATCAGGGCAAACATAATCGCAATTTTGAGCCGTCTCATCTTCGCGATCAGAAAGTGAAATTTTACATCCTACTTTTGATAATGCGGCAGCGAATGCTTTTGCATCAGGCATTGAATAAACTGGATTTGCATTCCAGAATATCACAGCTCCTACTTGCCCTGCATTCATTTCGCCTAAAAGCTCAATTACTGCAGCATCGTTACTTGAACGCAAGTTGCTTGTTAAATCAAGATTGATAGTAGTACCATAGTTACCTAACATATTATTAATGGCGTTCACCATCACTTGCTCGTTAGGATCATTTGATCCACTAATCACTACACTCTTTCCTTTAGCAGCCCATAATTCGTCAGCTATTTTACTAGCCACCGCATTAAGTGGAGAAGCTCCAGCAGAAACTTGAGAAGCTCCTGTTAATGCCGCTATTTTATTGTATACAGCAGCTACTGAAGCAGACTGCTCACTTGGTTTTACTTTGTATCGCGAATCAGCATTAGAACCTGCTAATGATAAAGCAGACTCTACCTGGATATGACGAGACATTGATCTTTTGCCATCACGTAATTTTCTTCCAACGCCATATTGACGAGAGAATTCAATTGGGGATAACCAAGAAGAAAGGAAATCGGCGCCAAAGCTCAAAATCACTTCTGCATTATCAAAACGATAAGAAGGAACTACCGCTTTTCCGAACGAAATTTCATTACCTTTTACGATACCGTAAGAAGAAACTGCATCGTAAGTAACCAACTTTGCTGTTGGATATTTAGCGCTGAAATCAGCAACGATTTTCTTAGCGGAAGGACTTGCAATTGATGAAGAAACGATTGCAATTTTCTTTCCATCTGCAGAAGCGTCTGCTAATTTCTTTATTATTTCAGCATCAATGGCTGTCCACTCCGCTTTTTTCTTTCCAGCTAAAGGATTAGCTAAACGTGCGCTATCATATAAACTTAAAACAGAAGCCTGAACACGTGCATTGGTACCACCTTTTGTGATCGAAGAAAGTTCATTTCCTTCAATTTTAATAGGGCGCCCTTCGCGTGTTTTAACTAAAACACTGCAATAGTCGGTTCCGTCATAAAATGTAGAAGCATAATAATTAGGGATTCCTAATGTTATTTCTTCCGGTTTTACTACGTACGGGATTGCCTTTTTTATAGGAGCTTCGCAGGCCGCTAATGAAGCAGCAGCCACGCTGAATCCTAAAAATTTAAGGAAGTCTCTACGGGTAGTTGAAGAATCTGATGCAGCCTTTCTATTCAGGACTTCATCAACGGGTAAGTGCTCAAAAAACTCATTGTCTCGCAGGCGAACAAACTCAGGAGTGTTATTGAGTTCTTCTACACCTTTCCAATATCGTTTTTCCATATCAGTGATGGGAGGATTATCTGTGGTAAAGTATTCTTGTTAATATATGATTAGTAGTGACAACGAGCGCATTCGATTCCGCCGATTTTGTCTACTGTAAGTTTGGCGTCAGGACCATACTGTTTTTTCAATTTCTCATGAAGCTCAGTATAGTATCCATTGCCATCCATTTTCACTTCTGTAGTACGGTGACAGTTAATACACCATCCCATTGTTAAAGGAGATGCTTGATTCATTACTTCCATCGTTTGAACTTCTCCATGGCAAGTTTGACAACTAACTTGTCCTACTTTCACGTGCTGAGCATGATTGAAGTAAGCCAAATCAGGTAGGTTATGAATTCTTACCCACTGAATCGGTTCTGTTTTACCCGTATATTGTTGTTTGTCTTTATCCCAACCAACTGCTTTGTAAATCTTAGCGATTTCTTCAGTTCCGTACTTAGGTCCTTGTTGAACGTACTTATGACAATTCATACATAAAGAAGGAGAAGGAATACTTGCATTCTTCGACTTTTCAGCTCCTGAATGGCAATAACGACAATCAATTTTATTGGTTCCAGCATGTAGTGCATGTGAGAACTTTATTGGTTGATCTGGCTGATATCCTTGAGAAACACCTATTTCTTTTAAGGTATACCAACCTTTTACGCTGCCGAATACTAATCCTAAGATCAGAACAACGTATAGTAATTTTTTATGTTCTCGAGCCCATGCCTTTCCTTTATATACTATAGGCTCAGGTAATCCTTCACGTTGACGAACTACTTTTTCGAGGCCTTTCTTTACTCTATTTAAAACAAAATAAAGTGCGGCTAATAAACCAGCGACTAATAAAAGTACGATTGGGCTATTGTCATCTTCTTCACCTGTAGTACCAGCTGAAGCACCTGCACCTGGAGCAGCTGCGGCAGGAGCTTTTTCACTTTCAGTTTTGATATAAGCAATTACAGCTTTAATCTCATCTTCTTTTAGATTGAAAGCCGGCATGGCGATTTTGTTGTTCTCTTCGAACAACTTATTTGCATCAGCATCACCTGATTTAATTAGGGCTGATGAATTTTTAATCCATTTCAGCAACCATTCTTCACTTCTTCTTTGATGCACATTTTTCAATCCCGGACCAACAACTTTGTTTTCACCCACCACGTGGCATGAAGTACAGTTGGCTTTGAAGATAGACTCTCCATTGGCCTGTGCTTTCGCTTGGAACTGAGAAATTACGCTCAGGAAGACTGCTAACAACGTGATTGTCAAATACCTGGATACGTAACGAGACATATGTAGTCGATTAAATTGTTTTAAGATACGGAAGCTTTTTTTACCAATTATTGACAATAAAGCCCATTTTTCTAGCGGCCAAATTTAGTACAAAACTCTATTCGTACAGCAAAAAAAAACAATAAATTGAAATTTAAAATCAATCTACATTGTTTATGCTGTTTTCGAAAAAAGAACTGAAAATTTAATTAAGCTAAAAGTCGCGTTTATTAGTACTTTTGGTGCATGAAGAAATGCGCTGCCATTTTAATTACTTATTTGATTACTAGCCTATTTTCTTCGGAATTACAGGCTCAAATATCTTCAATAGAATCTAATACCGACAGTTTATCACGTGAATTAGTGGAGCGTCATAAAAAAGCAAATGCCTCCAAAATGAGCATGACCGGCTTTAGAATTCAGATCTATTTTGGATCAGAAAGAGCAAAAGCCACCGAAATTCGAGCTGATTTCATGAAAAACTTTCCTGAAATTGCGTCTTACCTCATTTATCAGCAACCTTATTTTAAAATCAGGGTAGGTGATTTTAAAACCAGAATAGAAGCTTCAGGATTTTTAAAAAAGCTAGATGACCATTACACCACTGCCTTTATTGTTCCTGATGAAGTAAAGTTACCTTCATCCGAGGATCACTAATTTCCTTATTCTTTCCGAATGACTTTGTGGGGGATGCGTTTGCGGGTGCTACGTTGTTGGTAGTTATTTGACAAAATGCTAATATTTCCATCGGCTTCTAAAACTGCTAAGTCTACTTTATGAATTGAATCTACGCCGTGTTCACGCATGGCAGCCAATAATTCATCTTCTGTTAACCGTACTTTTTCAAGATGCTTCTTCAAAATAACACCTCCATGAACAAGCAATATTGGTTCGCCTTGTAAAAATTTACTGATCGATTTATTATTATAAGTAATGCGTTTTATAATAAAGTTGAGCGCGAATAAACTTGCGGCAGCAATTAGTCCGCCTAGCAAAGTTGAATCCGCCCCCACCATCGCATTCTGTACCGAATTACTGATTAATAAAATAAATACAAGATCGGTGACCGACAGCTGCGCCAGCTCCGTTTTTCCGAAAAGGCGAATTGCCAAAATGATGAAAAGATAAACGCTGATCGTTCTAAATACAATTTCTATATAACTTCCCATTTCTATTGATTATTTACGTCAAAGAAAACGGAAATAAACGAAGATTCAACTTCGCTTGGCAATTTTGTTTGATGATATTGAACGCTGTCGGCTACAATTGAACCTTGTGACATCATCAGTTCTTTTCTTGATATGCTTTGTAGCCCTTCCTCCTACTCTTCTTCTCCATCGCTTAAAAGCAGACTCACTAATGTATCGCCGCATCAGTTTGATTACACCAGATTCATTTAAACAAAATTGATTTTTAATGGCGTCAAAAGGAGTTCGATCTTCCCATGCCATTTCTATAATTCGGTTTATTGCCTCCCCCGAAAGTTCTAGTTGCAATTTCATTTATATTGCTTGATGATTAAACGGCTGAATGACCATTTCAGATACTACAGCATTTGCCGGCTGCTGACATAAGTACCAAATTGTTTTACCTGCTTCTTCTGCGATAATCATTTTATCGCGTTGTACCTTCAGATCAATCGTATCCCAAAAAGGAGAATCAACGCCTCCTAAAAATAATTGCGTAATTCTAATTTCAGTTCGTTTTAATTCTTCACGCAGAGATTTCATCATCCCATTTATTCCATATTTCGAAGCTGAATAAGCTGCCGCTCCGGCCATTGGTGTTTTACCCAATACTCCGGGAATATTAATAATTAATCCTTTTTTCTGCTCTTTCATTGAAGGAAGAACCGACTGCAATAACAAAAACGGGCCAATCAAATTTACTTGCATCGACCTTCTCATATCCTCTACCGTTAGTAGATCAAAGTTTTTAATAATTCCTACTCCGGCAAGATTTATCAGGATATCAATTTTTGACTCTTTGGCCAATATAGCATCTACAGCTAACGAGATTGTTTCTTCTTTTTCGAAGTCGAGAATAAAACCGCGCTCTTTCGGCAATCCCAAATCAATCGTTAAATTATTCAGCTTTTCAGCTGATCGAGAAGTTATAAAAACCTTCGCGCCCGATGTATGCAATTGTTTAGCGGCAGCAGATCCAATTCCGCCGGTAGCCCCTACGATTAAAACTATTTTATCATTCAACTTTTCCATGATTTGCTTTTTAGTGTAAACAATAATGCGCTCTATTTGTTTTAACAAGTTATGTCATCAGTCAGCATTGTTTATCCTCATCAGCTATATAAATATCATCCGTCTATTCATAGTAATAGAAAAGTCTTTATTATAGAAGATTCATTGTTCTACAGGCAATATGCTTTTCACAAACAGAAGCTCGTTTTTCATAGAGCAACCATGAAGCATTATGCCGACGGATTAATCAGCCAAGGATTTGATGTAGTTTATATTGATAGTATTAACCCCTTAGCTTCACTCAAATTACTCTTTCTGCATTTAAAACATTCAGGTGTACGAACTATTCATTTAAGCGACCCTAATGATTACCTGCTAGAGCGGAGGATAAAACGCTATGCATCAAAAAATAAAATTCAACTAGTCATTAATGAAAGTCCGAATTTTCTTACCTCGAACAAATCCAACGAAGCATTTTTTTTGGAGCGTAAGCGTTACTTTATGAACGACTATTATATTCATCAACGCAAAGAATTGCAAATACTAATTTGCGACAATAAGCCCGAAGGTGGGAAATGGACTTTTGATACAGAAAACAGAAATAAGATTCCGAAGGGCGCTACCATTCCCGAATACAATATACCTAGCTTTAATGCCTATACGAAAGAAGCAACCGAATACATAGAAAAACACTTCTCGAAAAACCCCGGATCTTCTTTTCCATTTTATTATCCCATTACTCACGAAGGCGCGCTTCTACAACTCAATGATTTCTTGAAAGAGCGCTTTGAAAATTATGGCAAATACCAAGATGCCATTATTAACACAGAGACTTTTCTATTCCACAGCATCATTTCACCATTACTGAATATCGGATTACTTGACCCAACCGAAGTAATTGATTTTGCTATTGAATATGCTAAAAAGAATAGCATACCCTTCAATTCGGTCGAAGGGTTTATACGACAAATTATCGGTTGGCGAGAGTTCATAAGAGCTGTTTATCACGACAAAGGAACCTGCCAACGAAAAAACAATTTCTTAAATCATCATAGAAAACTTCCTGCTTCATTTTACAAAGGAACTGTTGGAATTAAACCTATTGATGACGCAATAAAAAAAGCACTTGCCACGGGATATGTACATCATATTGAACGCCTAATGGTACTTGGCAATTTTATGATGCTGTGTGAGATTGATCCTAATGATATTTACCAATGGTTTATGGAAATGTTTATCGACTCCTACGATTGGGTGATGGTGCCGAATGTATATGGCATGAGTCAATATGCAGACGGAGGATTGATGAGCACAAAGCCATACATATCGGGATCGAATTACATTTTAAAAATGAGCAACTACAAAAAAGAGCCCTGGTGCGAAATATGGGATGCGCTATACTGGAATTTCATCATTAATCACAGTGAATTATTTGCAAAAAATCCTCGAATGAGCATGATGGTGATGCAAGTAAATAAAATGAGTGAAGAGAAGATACTAAAAATTAAAAGCACTTCATCAAATTTTCTGTCACAGTTAAAATAGAAAAGGAGTCGCGAATAACCCACGACTCCTTTTCTACTATTGAATAATTTATTATTCAATAATCTTCATTTCTTTCAATAGATTTCCCGCGCCACCAAATTTATCAACGATAAATAAAGTATAGCGAATATCTACGCAAATGGTTCTTTGCAATTCAGGTTCGAAAGCGAAGTCGCTGGCAATAGCTTCCCAGTTACCATCAAATGCAGTTCCTATTAATTCACCATTAGCGTTTAAAACTGGAGATCCTGAGTTACCGCCAGTAATATCATTATCGGTTAAGAAGCAAGCATGTAAATCGCCGTCTTTATCAGCATAGCGACCGAAATCTTTTGCTTTCATCATATCGATTAGCTTTTTAGGCGCATCGAATTCAATATCTCCCGGCGTATATTTCTCTAGAATACCTTTGGCCGTAGTAAATTCACGGAAGTGTTCTGCATCTTTTCCATCATAAGGAAGGATACGTCCGTAAGTTAAACGCATTGTCCCATTTGCGTCAGGAGAAAACAATTTATTCGGGTCCATTTCAACCATACCTGACTGAAACAAACGATTAGCACGTCCCAATTTAAAATTAATACCGGTATAAATTGGTTTTAAGTCTACAGAAATTTTATTTACATAATTACTTGTAATTACATAAATCATATCCTTTTGCATTTCTTTGTATGAAGGCTTCGCAAGGAATTTTGCCATTTTCTCTTTCGATGTAAGAAATGATTTCTCGTAGAGAACATTCGCCATCTTCGTATAATCTTTTTTATACTTCACGGAAAGATCAACTAACTGTTTAGGGAGATTAGCATGATCTAAATCTTCCGTGATGTGCATTAATACAGAAGCAAGTACTTTCACCTCGATCGGATCGTAATATTCTTTGTATTGCTCGTCAAGATCTTTTGATAAATCTCCTGCCATTTTTTGAGCATCTTCTTTAGTCGCTTTTTCTTTCAACAATGTTTCCATTTTCGAAAGTCCCATCGCAAATACCATTGGTTGAGAGTTACTAATTCCGTCTTGCATATAAGTACTATACAAGCCGTAAGTATTCAACTCGGTGTATGCTTTATTATACAAGTCAAATACTTCACCATATTTCGCGGATTTATTATTCTCTTTTATCCAGTTTGAAAAACGATCTTCTTCTGCTTTACGACGATCATAAATATGAAGTTTTGTTAATGAAGTAGATTCCCCCATATACTTTTTCCAATAGTTACTTAACCCTGCGAATTTATCGGCATACATCAATTTTATTTTCGGATCTGCGTGCATAAACTCTTCATAAATATCTAAGATATCACGACGAACTTTCACACGCATAGGACGTTCTTTCGAAGTATAATATTTTATTCCTTCGCTATAAGTATAACGTTGTGTTCGTCCGGGATAACCCATAATCATTGCAAAGTCTTCTGGTTTTTTACCTTGCAAATTGATAGGGAAATAATGACCTGGCTTAAAGGGTTTATTACTTGCATTAAATTCAGCAGGCTTATTCTCTCCATTTGCATAAATACGGAACATACTAAAATCACAAGTATGACGAGGCCACATCCAATTATCAGTTTCTCCACCAAATTTCCCGATATTTTCAGGAGGGGTGCCCACTAAACGAATATCGCGATATACCATGTAGTACATTGCGAGGTAACGATTCCCTGAGAAGAAAGGAACAATATCTACTGCGTAGTTGTCTTTGTCGGCTCCTAATTCGTCTTTTAACTTTGAAGTCATCTTTGTTAAACGATCTGCCAATGCTTTTGAGCGTACTGCTTCTTCATCAGTAATATTGATGCTATCTAATACACGATCCGTAATATCTTCAACACGTGTTAACAATCCTATATTGAAGTTTGCCTTACGTTCTTCACTTTTATTTTTAGCCCAAAATCCATTCGCAAGAATGTTATCTTCATTCGTACTTAATTCTTGAATTGAACCGTAACCACAGTGATGATTCGTTAAAAACAAACCTTGTTCACTAATAATTTCACCGGTACAGAACATACGGTTTTGTTTAGTCATCAAACGAACAACGGCATCTTTTGCGCATTCTTTGTTTATGCTGTAAATGTCTTCTGCGGAAAGCTTTAATCCACGAGCCTGCATGTTATCCTGCAATTTTTGAATCAGGATTAAAGGCCACATGCCTTCATCGGCGCGTAACTGACCGAAAACGATAAGGAACCCGAGTACGAGTCCAAGTATTCTTTTCTTCATGATATTTTAAATATGACTGCAAAGTAAATAGAAAACCACCTTCTTTCCTATGCGATTGGTCGAGGATTCAAAGGTTTTGGTCTAAAAAAAAGCCCGAAACCTCTTTTTCTGAGTTTCGGGCAGTTTAAAGATTAAACCTTCTATTACTTTTTAATGACGAGCTTTTTAGTAATTTTTTCGGCTCCTGATGTTAGAGATACAATATAAAATCCTGCGCTAAATTTCGACAAATCAATTTGCAGTGATCCAGCCGTTGTCATTGATGTATTTTTATCATAAATTTTTTCTCCTACCATATCGAATATTTCGATTGTTGCATCACTTCTTGATTTAAGATTATAATCGATGTTTACAAGTCCCTCAGAGGGATTTGGGAATACATTCAATTCATTTTTATCAGTCAGAATATAATCTTGTAACCCAACAGTTGTTAAGCCAACAATAAACTGCTTATATACTTGTCCGCCGAAATCTGAGTTCCAACTGTAAATTGGTGTTCCGTTAACATCTTTAAATCGAATCAATCCCGCACCTTGCGCAGTATTTGCCCACCACGATAAACCGTCTTCACCTAAGTCTAACAATTCGAATTTATAACAACCATCGGTAAGCGTTACAGTGTCACGATATACTGTATTTGCGCTTAATCCATTTTTAGATAAAATAATATTCCCCGATCCGTCTTTTAACGTGTAGCTATTTTCGGAAGGCGCATTATTTGTTTGCAATTCGATTATGAATGAATTAGGCATCACTGAAGGATAGCTATATACAGATTTCATAGTATCGTTGTATGCATATTGATCGGTTGCTCCATTCGGAGTACTGATGTATGCATAAAACTGTGTAGCTCCACCAATCCAATTATAATTTGGTAATGTTATGGTGGATGATTGCATAAATGCAAGACTGCCTGTCCAATTATATGTTGTAGGCGTACAACCTGTTAATCCATATGTAATTGTTGCGGAGGTCATAGTAGTAGCTCCTGTATTTTTAATTACGATAATCGGATTACCACAAACGGCATTTTTTCTCGACCACATTTGATTATCAGAAGGAGCAATGATATCTTCTATAGCTGCATCATTTGTAAAATTCGCAGGACCATAACTTACCAACTGATCTTCTATTTGGTAATAATCCCAACCTGTAGTATGATTATAAGCCTGCACATCATGATCTAGTGTAAAACTTGCACCAGGAGTTACCCAGTTACTAATTTCCCAATCATAAGTCCAAACCTCAGCTCCCGGACACCAATTAGATCGATCATACACCCAAGTACCTCCTTGAGGAAACAATGGATTGTAGTCACAATTATCCCTCCACACTTGTTTCGAATAACGGTTTACTCCGTTTACTTTATAGTAATGTGATTTAGGACAAAATTCAGCACAGTTAGAAGGAGTATCCATACCGTGTCCTGTTACACGTGATTTCCAACGCGCCATTGCTGCATTTGCGGGTATGCTTACCGTTAGTGCCTGTAAATGATTATCGATTGGATCAGCAGGAACGCCATAATCGAAATTACCATTCCATAAATTCTGAAGACTGATGACTTTACGCGGTGGAGTTCCTTTGATCATTACAAATTTAAGATCGAGTAATTCTTGCCAATTACCAGCAGATAAGTGAACACTATCGGCAAGTAAGGTTCTGTAATCACTAACATCGAAAGTCCAAGTCCATCCATTACCCAAAGAAAGTCCGTTACCATACGGGGTGATATAGCGCGCCATTTCGTATCGAATTACTTGAGGTGCATACGTATAATAGTAATGCGTAGCCTGTATAAAATTACCATCAGGTGAAACTAAACTTGAGTCGGTTGCTTGGCCTTGTGAATTAAAAACATAGTTAGAGTAATATAAAGGCCAAACGGTTAACGTATCAATAGGCGTTTGAGTTTGACTTAACGTATCATATATTATTACTTGAACTGGAGGCATCGTAACAGAATCAACCACCAATGTTGAATCCATATAAGATGTATAAATTCCATTTTCAAAAATTACATTAGGCCGTAAAGTTGATTCAACATATCCGAAATTAACTTCAGAAGATGGCTTCAATGGATTATCAGCACCTAATTGAAAAGTCGCAGGCGCATGAGCGATAGGAGATCCATCAGCCGCAGTGATATAATTACCATCATTAAAATTATAGTATGCCACTAAATTATTGTAATAAGGATTAGAAGTATCTAATCTAAACTTCATATTATTTTGAATAGCTGCAGCGGGCAAGTCAATATTAAACACAGCAAAATCATCCATTCTTCCATCATACGAAAGTGATCCATTCCAATTACCTCTACCTATTCTAAATTTAGAGATTCCCTGCATCGTTTTTGGTTTACCTGCAACATTAAAAAACAGCACACCATTAATATAAATTTTCATTGTATTGGTAATACAATTTTTTGTAAACGTATAATAGTTCCATTGTCCTTTTATCTGCGCAGCTGATGCCGTTTTCGAGATTCGATCATACGCAGAACCAAGTGCGCCTGCATCCCAATAAATTTTACTATCCGACCATGGTGCGTGTGCATTTAAAATACGATTTCCAGCCGAATCAACAGCTTCGAAAGTCGTTCCGTCCATTGGCTGATAAAGCGGATCACCGTACGACCAATAACAAACTGTAACAAAAGAATCAATAGCAGCGATTTCCGAATTAACGGGAACATCCACAAAAGAATTATAATGAAATGCAGCAACGCGATCGTTAGCCGCTGTAGTTACACCTGATTTAAAAGAAGTAGGTGTTGACTGAATAATATTATCGGCACCTGGCAATGAATTATCATATGTAATTTCAATAATAATATTAGAAGTTCCATTCCAATTAAACGGAGTCGTTAGCTGAATTGAATTCCATCCTATAGAAGAGAAAGATGTATTCTTGGTATATACAGTTGTAAATCCACTTGAAACAGTAGTTGCTGCTGTTAAAGTATCTGCAGTTACCAATTTCATTTTTATTGCTAATTTATGCATAGCAGTTCCTGTACTTTGAAGATAAAAACGCAAGCCAGAAATATCACCTGCGCTCATACCCGCAGCCGTTAGTTCAGATGCTCTCCATAAATACTGCGACTTAGAAACAACATCCGACGTGCCAAAAGGATGACTAGCTGTTGTTGCAGCATTTCCAACTTGATAAGTAGTTAGCGAAGTTGTAGACGAATGAACCAAGAAATGATCCCAATAACGAATATAATTATACGCTGGATGAGTGATGTATTGATACGAAGGAAGGCTTGCACCGTTAAACGAATACAAATTTTGAGAGCACAAAGTACTATCGATAAGTCCTGTATTTTTATAGAGATAGGTATTCGTTAAATAATCCCACTCACCGCAATTCGGAAATTGATTTGGATTACATTTCAGCGTATATAACATCTGAATTTTTTCGAAACTCACGGTATCCGATGGAAATACAAACCAAGCATTTTGAGGGGAACCAAAAGTAAAGGTTTGAACCGTCACAGTATCTCCGTTCGTGGCCGAAGCTTTAAAGCTTAATGTCAATATTAATAACGTTAAGCCGAGTATAATTTTCTTCATGACTAAGTATAATGAATTTGGAAATAAAGATAAGAAATGAATCAATAATGTATAATAAAAAAATAAAGTTTAATCACAATATTTATTTGGTATTTGAACTTGATTTTTAAACATAAAAAAAATCCCGATTCTTTCGAATCGGGATTTCTATTTTACAAAGTTACTCCTATGCCAATGTACGTTTCACCGCTACATTTTCGTAACCTTCAACAACGTCGCCTTCGCGAATATCGTTGAAGTTATTGATGTTCAACCCACATTCCATTCCTGCTTGAACATCTTTTGCATCATCTTTGAATCGTTTCAATGAAGACAACTCTCCGCTGTGAACCACAATACCATCGCGGATAATGCGAATCTTCGTGTTACGGCTAATTTTTCCTTCAAGCACCATACAACCCGCAATAGTTCCCACTTTCGGTATTTTGAATACCTCACGCACTTGAACGTTACAGATAATTTTCTCTTCAAATTCGGGAGCCAACATGCCTTCCATCGCAGCTTTCACTTCATTGATTGCATCGTAGATAATTGAATAAAGTCGGATATCGATTTGTTCGTTTTCAGCGAGCTTACGCGCACTTACTGAAGGACGCACCTGGAATCCGATAATGATGGCATTAGAAGCAGAAGCAAGATTTACATCCGATTCGGAAATTTGTCCTACGCCTTTCATAATTACATTCACCTGAATCTCTTGGTTCGACAACTTCAATAATGAATCAGCCAAAGCTTCAACGGATCCATCAACGTCACCTTTCACAATTACGTTCAACTCCTTAAAGTTTCCGACTGCCAAACGGCGGCCGATTTCATCAAGTGTAATATGTTTATGGGTACGTATTCCTTGCTCACGTTGTAATTGTAAACGCTTATTCGCAATTTCACGTGCTTCACGCTCATCTTCCATCACGTTAAATTGATCACCGGCTTGCGGAGCTCCGCTCATACCGAGAATCATAGCTGGTGCTGAGGGACCTGCTTCCATAATGCGAACACCACGTTCGTTAAACATTGCTTTAACACGTCCGCTGTAGCATCCTGCAAGTACAACATCCCCTATTTTCAACGTGCCGTTTTGCACAAGAATTGTTGTAACATATCCACGACCTTTATCGAGTGAGGATTCAATAACAGTTCCTTTTGCAAGGCGATCTGGATTCGCTTTCAGGTCGAGTAATTCAGCTTCTAATAAAACGCGATCTAATAATTTTTCTACGTTCAGTCCTTTTTTAGCTGAAATATCCTGACTCTGATATTTACCACCCCAATCCTCCACGAGTAAATTCATAGCAGCAAGTTGCTCTTTAATTTTCTCGGGGTTTGCATCAGGTTTATCAATTTTATTAATTGCAAATACGATAGGTACACCCGCAGCTTGCGCGTGATTAATTGCTTCACGTGTTTGCGGCATCACACTATCATCAGCAGAAACTACGATGATGGCAACGTCGGTAACTTTCGCACCACGTGCACGCATCGCGGTAAACGCTTCGTGTCCTGGAGTATCGAGGAAAGTAATTTTTCTTCCATCTTCCAACATTACTTCATACGCTCCGATATGCTGCGTAATACCTCCGGCTTCACCGGCAATCACGTTAGCTTTACGAATATAATCGAGTAACGATGTTTTACCATGATCGACGTGACCCATTACGGTAACAATCGGTGCACGAGCAGTTAGATCATTCGGATCATCTACATCATCAGAAATAGCTTCCTGTACATCGGCAGATACGAACTCAACTGTATGGCCAAATTCTTCTGCTACTACCGAAATAGTTTCTGCATCGAGACGCTGATTAATGGAAACGAACAATCCTAAACTCATACAAGTAGCGATGATCTGATTCACCTGTACATTCATCATTTTCGCTAATTCATTTGCCGAAACGAACTCGGTAACCTTAATGATTTTCTCTGCCGATTGATCATCCATTTGCTCCTGGCGCTTCGCGTGAAGATCACGTTTCTCTTTACGGAACTTAGAAGCCTTCGACTTTCCTGTTCCGCTCAGACGAGCAAGAGTTGCTTTAATTTGATCTTGAATTTCCTTTTCGGTAGGTTCAACTTTAGGACCTTGATTAGGGCCACCCGGTCTACGATTACCTGGTCCTCCCGGACCGCGATTAGGTCCTCCCGGACCACGATTTGGACCGCCTGTTCCTGGACCACGATTTGGGCCACCTGTTCCTGGGCCACGGTTTGGACCGCCTGCTCCTGGACCACGGTTTGGACCGCCTGTTCCTGGACCTCGGTTTGGACCGCCGGTTCCTGGACCTCGGTTAGGACCGCCGGTTCCTGGACCTCGGTTTGGGCCACCCTGTCCTTGACCTGGACCACGGTTTTGCCCACCTTGAGTATTTCCGCCTTGTGGATTTCCACCTGGCTTATCTTTACGTTTACGTTTGCGCTGACCTCCATCAAAATCAGAAGAAGAAGCCACCGGCTTTTTCTTAGGAGGATCGACAGGCAATTGAATTTTACCTATAATATTAGGTCCACTTAATTTTTCAAAACGAATTCCGAAATGTTCAGGACCCGATGGTGCTGTTGTTGCTGGCGGAGGAGGCGGAACATCATCACTCTTAGGCTTCTCAGCCATTGGAGTTACAGGCTTCTCAGCTTCTGAAGGCGTCTTTTCGTCCGACTTAGGAGCAGATACTTCAGCCACTGGTGCTGGCTTTACTTTAGGATTTTCCGCTTTTGCTTTAGGAGTGGCAATTTTTTCTGCAATTGGCTCAATAGGAGCCGATTTAAGAACATCATCATCAGCCTTCTTTACTTTTGCAACCGGCTTTTTCGAAACAGGTATTTCCGCTACAGCAACTACCGGAGCAACCGGAGTTTCTGCGACTGGAGGTGCAGGAGTTTCTTCCTTCTTCTTACCTTTTTTCTTACCTGCATCAAGATCTATTTTTCCGATAATTTTCGGAGATTCAATTCCAGCTTTCGCCTTAATCACCTCTGGTTCTTCCGGCTTCTCTTCTACTTTTTTTGTCTTTGCAGCTGGTTTTTTCTCCGCAGGTGCTGATGCTGACATTTTAATCTCATCGAGACTTTTCTTCAGTGAATCATCATTATCCTGATCGGCTTCCGCCTTTTTCACTTCCCCCTGACCCGGCTTCGCTTCAATAACGATATTATCGCGCTTTAATTTCTCACGGGTTACTTCCTGAGCATCCAATTTCGCTAGACGATCTGGTTGATATTTATCTTGTAAAAGGGAATAGATTTCCTGCGAAACTCTAGCGTTCGGGTTGCTATCAACCTTCACACCTTTCGATTCGAGGAATTCTACCACGTGAGTAAGTCCCACGTTGAACTCTTTGGCTACCTTACTCAGGCGTATCGCTTTGTCTTCTGCCATTCGTGTTCTGTTCAGTTCTTTAATTTAGAGCGACTATTAAATTACAGTCGCTCGGGGTTGCCCGTATCTTTTACATCTTTCCGGAACGATGGGTATTCGCAATCAATAGAAAGTTATTATTCGAATTCAGAACTTAAGATGCGCACCACCTCACGAATCGTTTCTTCTTCAAGATCTGTACGGCTAACTAACTCTTCGACAGGAATTGCTAAAACACTCTTCGCGGTATCACAACCAATCGCTTTAAACTCATCAATAATCCATGAATCAATTTCATCGCTGAATTCTTCAAGATCAACATCCTCCTCTTCATCTTCGCTATCGCGATAAACATCAATTTCATAACCCGACAAACGCCCAGCTAATTTGATATTATGACCGCCTTTACCGATTGCCAACGACACTTGATCTGGCTTCATGTAAACTGCAGCACGACGGTTTTCATCGTCGAGTTTAATAGAAGTAATTTTCGCCGGACTTAACGCACGGGTAATATATAATTGTATATTATTAGTATAATTAATCACGTCGATATTCTCGTTACGTAATTCGCGAACGATACCATGGATACGAGATCCTTTCATCCCTACGCAAGCTCCTACTGGATCGATACGATCGTCGTAAGACTCAACGGCTACTTTAGCTCGCTCACCAGGTTCACGAACGATATTTTTGATCGTAATTAAACCATCGAACACCTCTGGAACTTCCTGCTCGAACAAACGTTCTAAGAATACAGGAGAAGTACGTGATAAAATAATTTTAGGATTACTATTTACCATTTCTACACGAAGTATCACCGAACGAACAGCATCCCCTTTTTTGAAGAAATCAGCAGGAATCGTTTCGTTTTTCGGAAGAACTAATTCATTTCCTTCGTCGTCAAGAACGAGGATTTCCTTCTTCCAAATTTGATACACCTCACCGGTAAGAATTTCACCTACGCGATCTTTGTATTTACGATAGATGCCGTCTTTTTCTAATTCACTAATACGTGAAACTAGATTTTGACGCAAAGCCAAAACTGAACGACGACCAAAATCTTCAAGTTTAACAGACTCTGTTAAATCCTCTCCCACTTCGAAATCGGGTTCAATTTTTATTGCTTCTGAGTACGCAATTTGCGTAACTGCATCTTCCACCATACCGTCTTCAACAATAATGCGATTACGGTATAATTCAAGGTCACCCTTGTCAATGTTGATAATCACGTCGAAGTTATCGGCAGTACCATAGCGCTTACGTAACATTCCACGAATCACATCTTCTAAGATGCTCATCATTGTTGCGCGGTCAATGTTTTTTACCTCTTTAAACTCCGAGAAGGATTCTATCAATACGTGATGGTCCATTTCTACTCTATTTAAATTTGAAGTTAATTACAAGTTTTGCTTCGCGAATCTCTCCAAAAGTTAATTGGTGAGTAACCTCGCTGATTATTTTCTTTTTATTCTCTTTTCTAGATGTGATTTCTTTAAGCTGAATGCCGTTCTCATCGGCGCTTTCAAGAACTCCTTTTATTTCACGGTTTTCGGCAGTAATCACCTTAAACTCTCTTCCCAGGCGACGCAAGTATTGCTGTGGCACCATTAAAGGGCTGTCCATACCTGGACTACCCACTTCCAACTCATGCGTTTCAAGGAAACCAGTAGGTTCCAACTGCTCGATTAGGAAGCGACTTAATGAAGTACACTCTTCCAACGTTATTCCTGCAGGCTTATCGATCGAAACACCTAATCTATTGACAGATAGTTTAATATCAACGAGAAACTGATCGGTTCCCGCGATATGCTCATGAACAAACTCCTGTATTTTATTCTTATCAATCATAATTTTAAGCAAAGAGGGGACTGTTGGTCCCCTCTCGATCTTAGTATTCTCGTTGCAAATATACGTTTTTTTTTCTTCAATATTTAAAAGTATTAAATTATGATACTTATTAGCAACCTGTTTAGTGCATTACAGCCCATGCATGGGTGTTTCACGGCATATTTGTAACTTTGCGGACATATGTTTCATCCCGGGTTACCCGACAAAATCGTTAATATTTCGTCCATTCTGCTATCGAAAATGATAAACAGATGGAAAGATCCGCGAACTATGGAGTTTTCGAATATCCTTTGTATTCGCCAGGATGAAATTGGCGACATGTGTTATTCTGTTCACATATTCAAGCTATTACGCGAACGATATCCCTTAGCCAAAATTACGGTTGCCTGTAAACCTGCGGCATCGGGCATTATAAAAAACGACCCAAACATTAACTTAATCGTTACCGATTTAAAAAAGCTAGATGGAAAATTTGATTTAACAGTTGACTTACGCGGGCGATGGGCAGGTGTTTTTTATTCATTATTTCATCCTTCCAAAATTCGTTTGGAACGTGGTTCGGTGAGATTAAAAAACAAACTGTCTAAAGGACAGCCCCACGAAGCGGTTACTAATTTCGAGATTATTCAACCCTTATTAAAGAATCCAGAGATGAAGATGCCTTTGCCAATAATTACTTCTTCACAAGAAGAAATTAAAGCTACCGAAAAATACATTACCATCAATGGATTAAAGCGTTTTGCGATCATGCACACACAAGTGAAACGAGAACTTCGTCAGTGGCCTGGAGAACGCTTTGCAGCAACTGCAGCGTTATTAAAAAATGTATATGGATTAGACATAGTTTTTTGCGGCGACAAAACGGAAATCGAAGGAATCTCATCGATACAAAAGCAAATTGATTTCCCGACTTACTCGGTTGCGGGAGTATTAAACTTAGGAGCCTTTGCTGCGCTCGCACAAAAAGCATCTTTCTTTATCGGCAACGACAGTTCTCCTTTACATATCGCTACTTTATGCGGGGTTCCTTCATTAGGATTATTTGGTCCAGGGCAATCGGATACCTTCTTCCCGATCACAGAAAACTCGGGGTATTTACATCATTTATTGCCTTGCAATCCTTGTCATCAAATCAAGTGCGTACATCCCGACAATCCGTGTATTAAGCGTATAACGATTGAGGAAGTGAAAGAGAAAATTTCGACATTAATGGTGTAGATAATCACTACTGCATTTTTTTAATAGAAGGCAGTGATTTTTAAACGCGGTGGTCGAGAAGAAGGAGCATAGGTCACACGATTTACCATCTACGCTATTAATTTAATAAAAAACTTATTCGTTTGAACTCTCCTCTGAAGAAGTGCTTTCAGAAGGATTATTTTCTTTATCCTGTTGATCGTTAATTTGACCGAAAACTTTCTTTTGAAACACAATCATCAAAATTACGCCCAAAGAAATACTGGCATCGGCCACATTAAAAACAGGGCGAAAAAACAAAAACTCATCACCGCCCCAAATAGGCACCCATGTAGGGAATTGCCCTTGCAAAAGAGGGAAGTAAAGCATATCAACTACTTTTCCGTGTAGCAACGTAGAATAGCCCCCATTCGCGGGAAGGAAGGAAGCCAATTGAAAGTCGCTTCCGCTAAACCAAACACCATAAAAAGTACTATCAATAATATTTCCAGCAGCACCAGCGATCACCATAGCGATACACGTAATATATAACGCATTTGCTTTTTCTTTTACTATCTGATATAGATACCAAAAAATACCAGCCACGAAGAAAATACGGAAAATACTTAAAGCAAGTTTACCATAAGCACCTCCGAATTCCATGCCGAATGCCATACCATTATTCTCGGTAAAATGTATAATAGCCCAATCAGCGAATCGAAATTCTTGACCAAGATACATATGCGTTTTTACCCAAAATTTAACTGCCTGATCAATTAATAAAATCAGGAATATTAATAGCAGCGGACGTTTCAATTTGAAATAAATGGATTAAGAAATGAACCGGATTATAAAAAAGTAACCTGCAATTTTCAAATAAGAAGTGCAGGTTACTTTTCGTATTATTTAAGTATAATTAGTCTCTATATTGTTGAAGTTTAGCCTCCATACTTTGTGTAGTATGAGGAACCGCACGTAAACGTTCTTTCTGAATTAATTTACCTGTTACGCGGCAAATTCCATAGGTTTTATTCTGGATACGAACTAAAGCCGCTTCCAATTGCTCAATAAATTTTTTCTGTCGAGCTGCGAGATTTGCTGCTTCTTCTTTCGCAAGTGTATCAGAACCATCTTCTAACATTTTAAAAGAAGAACCTGTATCATCCGTTCCGTTTTCGTTAGCGTTCACAATTTGCGCTTGAAAATTAATCAACTCAGTACGAGCGCTAGCAAGTTTATTTACGATCAACTCCTTGAACTCTTTCAATTCACTATCGCTATAACGAGTTTTATCATTCGCTGCAGTTGAATTCTTCTGCACATCAGTCATAGTTGGCTTAACAGGTGCGGTGCTTTTAATGCTAGGCTTAGAGGTCGATGCCATTGGCTTTACTGGCGCTGCTTTCTTCACAACCACTGCTTTTGCAGGAGCTTTAGGAGTAATCGTCACTTTTTTAACGACTTTCTTTGCAGGTGCTGCTTTTTTAGCAGGAGCGGCCTTTACAGCTGGCTTATTAGACACAACTTTCTTTGGCGCAGGTTTCTTAGCAACGACTTTTTTAGCTGAAGATTTTACTGGAGCTGCTTTTTTAGCAGGAGCTTTTTTAGCAGGAGCTTTTTTAGCAGGAGCTTTTTTAGCAGGAGCTTTTTTAGCTACCCCCTTTTTTAATGGAGCTTTTTTAGCAGGAGCTGCTTTCTTTACTGCCTTTTTAGCTGCTGGTTTCGCCGCAACTTTCTTAGCTGCTTTCTTTGCCGTTGGTTTCTTCGCCGTTGGTTTCTTCGACTTAGGAAGAGGTTTTTTAGTAGCCATTGCTGTACTTATTTACTTCAGTTAAAATAATTAGGTTTTCATCCACCTCCACAGAAATCGCATCAACACTTTCAAGTTTATCAACCAAATCGAATGAGGTTGCAAGAATTTCGCTGCGAATATAGTCGAAATTGTTCATTATTGAGCGTCGTACCTGATCAGGTGCTTCCATTTTTACGGTAATGCGATCAGTAACTTCGAATCCTTTATCCTTACGAATATTCTGAATTCTATTAATTACTTCGCGAGCTAACCCTTTCTCTTTCAATTCGTCTGAGATCGTAATATCTAGCGCTACCGTTAATCTTCCTTGATTAGCCACCTGCCATCCCGGAATATCTTCACTCATTATTTCTACATCGGATAGCAATAAGTCGAACATAACATCTCCGAATTGTAATGGAAGAATACCTTCTATTTCCAAATGTGAAATTTGCTCTTGATTAAGTTCGACTACCTTAGCATTAAGCTGTTTCATCAATCCTCCGATTTTTGGGCCTAGCGCTTTAAAGTTTGGTTTTACCTTTTTCACAAGAATACCTGCCGTTTCCGATATAAACTCAATCTCTTCAACATTCACTTCGCTGAGAACCAAGTCACGAATCGCTTCAATACGTATTTTAAAATTATTGTCGCTAGCAGGTATTAAAATTTTCTGCAAAGGCTGACGTACTTTAATATTTACTTTCTTCCTTAACGATAATACCATCGAAGATATATCTTGTGCCAACTGCATCCTTTCTTCGAGGCCTTTATCGATAGCAGACAGGTTACTCTCAGGGAAATCCGCTAAGTGAACACTATCGTTTTTATCGCGACCTGATGTAGCGTTTAAATCATTAAATAAATGATCGGCAAAGAACGGAGCTACGGGAGCCATCAAGCGCGAGATCACATCCAAGCAAGTATAAAGAGTTTGATACGCTGCAATTTTATCTTCTGTATAATCTCCTTTCCAGAAACGACGACGGCTTAAACGTACATACCAATTACTTAGATGTTCCGATACGAAATCAGAAATTAATCGCGTTGCTTTAGTTGGTTCATAATCGGCATAACACGCATCCACATCTTTAATCAAAGAATTCAAGAGCGAAATAATCCATCGATCGAGTTCTGTAAGATTGAAGATCGGAATTTCTGCCTCAGCAAATGTAAATCCGTCGATGTTTGCATAAAGCGCAAAGAAATTATACGTATTGTACAATGTGCCGAAAAACTTACGTTGAACCTCTCCTATACCTTCGGTGTTGAATTTCAAGTTATCCCATGGTTGCGCATTGCTGATCATATACCAGCGTGTCGCATCAGGACCAAATGTTTCGAGTGTTTCAAAAGGATCGGCTGCGTTGCCCAAACGTTTCGACATTTTATTGCCGTTTTTATCGAGTACGAGTCCGTTAGAAACCACATTTTTAAATGCTACGCTATCAAACAACATCACAGCAATAGCATGTAAGGTAAAGAACCATCCACGAGTTTGATCGACACCTTCGGCAATGAAATCTGCTGGGAAAGCACCTTTAAACTGCTCTACATTTTCAAAAGGATAATGCCACTGCGCATAAGGCATTGCACCACTATCGAACCACACATCAATTAAATCATTTTCGCGCATCATCGGTTTTCCTGTTGGAGAAACGAGCACAACATGATCAACATAGGGCCGATGCAAATCAAAATCCGGTTTCGAAGGATCGATATGTTCCATCTTTGCTGCATCCATCACTCCGGCTTTTACGGCAGCATCAATTTCCAATCTCAATTCTTCAACGGAGCCGATGCACTTCTCTTCACCATCTTCACTCCTCCAAATTGGGAGCGGAATTCCCCAATAACGAGAACGAGAAAGATTCCAATCCACTAAATTATCGAGCCAATTACCAAATCGCCCTGTGCCTGTACTTTCAGGTTTCCAATTGATGGTTTTATTTAACTCAATCATTCGCTCTTTACATGCTGTGGTTTTAATAAACCATGAATCGAGCGGATAATATAAAATTGGCTTATCTGTTCTCCAGCAATGCGGATAAGTATGTTCATACTTCTCTACTTTGAAAGCCTTGTTTTCTTGTTTTAATTTAATAGATATTCGCTCATCAACCGATAAATATTTATCGCGACCTTGCTTCAATCTAGCTTCTTCTTTTTCTGTTTCGTTGATGTATTCTTCCTTCACATATTCAAGAGAAAAATCAGTTACCTCTTTCACGAAGCGACCTTGCCTGTCTACTAACGGCATCGGCTTACCGCCATCATCATTTATCATGATAGGTGGCACATTATGTAGCTTCGCTACGCGGAAGTCGTCGGCACCAAAAGTAGGAGCAATGTGCACAATACCGGTACCATCTTCAGTAGAAACGAAATCGCCTGTGATCACTCTGAAAGCATCGCCTTCAGGTTGTACATACGGCAATAATTGCTCGAAGCGGATATCTTGTAAATCGCGGCCTTTAAATTCAGCTATTACCTTGTAAGGAATATTCTTATTACCATCTTGATAATCTTCAATCAAGAGTTCAGCATTCTTTGCATTAAAATGTTTACCCACGAGGTCTTTTGCAAGCACCACGCACATCGGTTTAAACGTATACTGATTAAAAGTACGAACCAACACATACGTAATATCGGCACCAACAGCGAGGGCAGCATTCGAAGGTAAAGTCCATGGTGTAGTTGTCCATGCCAAAAAGTAAAGCGGTGCATCACAATTCACAAACAAGAACGCACTCTTCTCGTTACGAACGGCAGTAAACTGAGCAACGATGGTAGTATCTTTCACCAGTTTATAGGTACCCGGCTGATTAAGTTCATGAGAACTTAAACCTGTACCAGCGGCAGGCGAAAAAGGCTGAATAGTATACCCTTTATATATAAGCCCTTTGTTATAGAGCTGTTGTAACAAGTTCCAACAAGTCTCAATATAATTGTTTTCGAACGTAACGTATGGGGTATCAAGATCGACCCAATAACCCATTTTACGAGTAAGGTCATCCCATACCGATTTATACTTCATTACTTCCTTGCGACAAGCTTTGTTATAATCCTCGATAGAGATTTTAATGCCGATATCCTCTTTGGTGATTCCTAGTGTTTTCTCGACACTAATTTCTATTGGAAGTCCGTGGGTATCCCATCCACCCTTACGTTTTACCTGAAAGCCTTTTTGAGTTTTATAGCGACAAAAAATGTCTTTAATACTCCTAGCCATCACGTGGTGGATACCTGGGAGCCCATTCGCCGAAGGCGGGCCTTCGTAGAAAGTATAAGAAGGATTTCCATCACGTTCTGAGACAGAACGCTCGAAAACCTTTTTGTCTTGCCATTTACGTAGCACTTGCTCTGCAAGGTTCGGCAAATTTAATTGTTTATATTCGGGGTACTTAGCCATGATAAAGAAGGTGCGAAATTACGGAAAAAAATAAAGCGGCCTTAGGTAGCCACTTTTTGTTGCGCTTTGAAAAGCCGCTGACTTTTGGGTATACAGAACGATCTTATTTCACGGAAGGCGGGACAATCACCGGATTGACCCATGTTTTATTGATGAAACAAAGAAACATCGGAGAAGCGGAGTTTTCAAAAGAGATGAGGTGAGTAAGGGTTGAATGGACGCTTGATTTGAAAATGTACAATTTGAAAATGGGAGCGAAGCTCAGAAGGGATGAAGGGATTTCCAAAAATCGATCGTCTATAGCCTATCATCTATCGCCAATAGCATTTCCCTTCCCTATTACGCAATCACTTCTTTCTTCCTAGTAGTAACATAAATATTCAATACTACTCCGGCTATAACGCAGAGCATACCGAGGAAGGTATAGCCGTCGTGAATTTCTTTGAAGAATGCCCAACCAAAGAAGAGTGCGTAAATAATTCCGAGGTAATTGAGGATAGAAACTTTGGCGATGTTTTCTGAATGCAAACTACGCGTTAGGTTTAATTGTCCGAGTTGAGTTACAATGCCTATTAGGACGATATAAAGCCAATCAATTCCCTGTGGCATTTTGAAATTAAAAATAGTAAAGACGCCTCCAACTAAAGCTCCCAATAATTGAAAATGCAGCACCACTACTAATGGATGTTCCAATTGCTTTAACGATCGCACCATGGTGTAGGCTAAAGCCGAAAAAAAGGAAGATAAAATACCAACAGCGAGCATTGTCCAGCTGACACGATCATCGAATCCTTTAATGAGAATGACTCCCGCGAATGACAACAGAAAAAACAACCATTGCACGGGCATTACTTTTTCTTTCAGCAAGTATATCGCCAGAATAGTAGTAAACACAGGAGAAATATATTGAATAGTTACTGCAGTTCCCAAGGGCATATTCTGAATAGAAAGAAAAAACATGTACAAAGCAGTAGTGCCAAACAATCCTCGAAGGAATAATAATTTTCTGTTACTGCCTACCCACGAAACACACTCTTTATACAACCCTGCAAATCCGATCAGCGTTGCTACCGAACATCTAAAGAAAACCAATTCCATTGCAGGAAGATGCGCCAACTTTTTCACCATCACATTCATCAACGAAAACCAAAATGTTGAAAGAAGCATATGCTTTACGCCTTTGGAGAAGAAAGTGGAATTAGAATTCAATGTATACAATTCAGCAAGGCTGATTTTACTTAATAGTTATTATTAACGACAATGAAATGGAATCATTTTTCAAATAGCCCTGACTATAAATTGAAGTTTTTTATCAAACTTTCTATTCAGAAAAAAGAAAATAATTCATTCTCTGAAACAGAATATCAAGCCTCTAAGATATTATTAAAATGAAGAAGCATATTAGATGACATAAAACAATCTTAGTAAAGTCAAACTAATGTGATCCATATTATAATTCAATCCTTTATCAACCTCACAGAAAAAGCATTCGCTCTTCGGTAGTATTGATGTTCGGGGAGTTTATCTCTAACAAACATTTTCCCATATGCTGTTTGCTCAGCCTTGATGGTGGATGTCCAATACATGGCATATTCTCCTAGTTTACCAAACAAATCATTGTTGCTATTTGCACTTCGGTAACCCGCTAGCGTTAGATTTAAACCAGAGGAACCACCATCCAGCATCTTATCAACCGCGACCGAATCCCCGCCCAAATAATCGATCAATTGTTGCCATTCGCCGTCGCTAGGAATATGCCATCCTTTAGGGCAAGCCATCAAGGCAGCCGAAAAATAATAGAGCTTCCCTTGATCATAATATTTTACTGAATCGCGATCATACCAAAAGCTATTGGGAACATCGATGGCCATATTATGCTTCATCCACACCTGATTACCTAAACGGATAGTGTCGGATGGATTAAAAGCCTGCTTGCCATTATTGGCAACAACAGACCCGGCAAAGAACGTAACAAGAACTATCAATAAAATTAAACCTTTACTTTTCATACTAATTGGCGTATTTCTGAATTCCGAAAATTACACTATTTGAATTAAATATTAATGAAGTAAGATGTATTAATCTTAATTATCTTCGTTATGACTTAATTTCACCCTTATGCGCAAAATCTTCCTATTTGTATTATTGCTTCAAAGCACATCTTTGCTTGCACAGCCATACATAGATATTGCAAGATTTCAATTTGGAAATTTTGGCGTTCCCGATTTATACAAAGGAAAAAATGAGTGGCGCGTAAAAAATGAGTGGAGTCATGCTGCTATTAACGTACCGATAAAAATTGGGAAACGCGATATCCTAATGATAAGTCCACAATACGATCAAAAATACTTTTATGACAATGCATCATCGCAATTGATCAATAACGGATCAGTAACTATAGATGGCACATTGAAATACGAAGCTACTTATCAATCAATTGCAATTCCATTAACCTATCGTCATACACTTAGCGACACTACAAAAAGTATTGTTTTTTTTTATAGCTATCATCAAAACTGGTCGAATAAGATTAATCCAGGTTGGACAACCGACCAGCACGGTGGCGCTCTTATTTACAACAAACGATCATCTGCAAAATTCATATGGAAAGCTGGGATTTATTATAACCGAGAATTTTATGGCAATTATATTGTTCCATTAATCGGATTTGAATGGAAACCCAACAACAAAATTTTTATGTGGGCATTACTTCGAAACAATGCAACATTTGACTATACCTTATCCAATCCTTTTCATGTTGGAATTGCATACCGAGGTTTTGAAGAATCTTACGCAGAAGGATATAATGATTACTTTCATTTAAGAGAAGGTCAAATTGAACTGTTTGGCAATTATTACATCCCGCATACACCTTTAGTAATCTCGTTATCAGCCGGACAAACCGTTGCAAGGAAGTATGAATATAATGTAAGCTCTAATAACGGTGACGCCATTACGAAAACACATCCTACTGAAGGTTTTTTTGTTAGAGGAGGAGTTGCTTTGAGGGTAGTGAGGGATCAGAAGTTTAAGACGAGGCGATTGAAGATTGACGGTAGTCTATAGATAATAGGCAATTAATTTTGGAGTTCGCAAAGCGAGTTCGTCTAATGCATTTGTTTAATACAATGCATATTTAACCTCATCAAAAAATATGTGAAATCACTAAAGTAAAAATCGAATTGATTTTACAAAGCAAATACGTCTTCCTTTACAAACTTAAGGTCTTTAATATTTAACTGAAGCGTAATGCGATTGTTGAAATTATTTTCTTCAATATGATACACTACATCAAAAGCTTCTTGTTGTTCAACCATAGGATGATGGTGCCCGAGTTGAAAAGCAATACCATCATAGACACCAGGCTGATTCCCTTCTTGCGTAAGCGTTAGTTTAAGATGATTATTTCCTACTACTCTACCGCGCCCGTTATCAGTTACGCCGCTACTTCTAAAAATGGGTGATAAGTTTCCAGGGCCAAATGGAGCAAACTGTTTTAATATATTATAGAAACTTCCAGTAATATCAGTGAGGCTCAACTCTGCATCGATTTCAATTTCACGCGTTAACATTTTTTCTTCTATCGTAGAAGAAACAATATCTTCAAATTTCGCTCGAAATGCTTCTACATTTTCTTCGCGCATGGTTAAGCCTGCGGCGTACATATGTCCACCGAATTGTTCTAGTAATTCACTACAACTTTCAATAGCATTATACACATCGAAATCCTTTACCGAACGAGCAGAACCCGACACCATATCATTACTTTTCGTAAGCACTATTGTTGGTCGATAATAACGATCAGTTAAGCGAGATGCAACGATTCCTATGACCCCTTTATGCCATTCAGGATTATACAAAACGGTACTCTTTCTTGTTTTAAAATCGTCGTTATCTTCTATCTGCTGTAATGCCTGTTCGGTTATAAGTTGATCGAGCGTTTTACGCGTATTATTTTGATCATTAATTCCATCTCCCAAGAAACCTGCAAGGTCTTCGTTACGCGAAATTAATAACTCAACCGCTTTAGTGCCACTGTCTATTCTTCCTGCTGCATTGATGCGAGGAGCAATTGTAAATACAATATCATTGATGGTGAGCTCATCGCGTTTAAATCCGCTAAGATCAAGAATAGCTTTAATACCAGGGCGAGGTTCACGATTCAAACGCTGCAAACCAAAATAAGCAAGAATACGATTTTCACCTGTAATAGGAACGATATCAGCAGCAATAGAAATAGCTACTAAATCGAGATACTGATCTAGTTGGCTAAAAGGCATTTCGTTTTGCTGAGCAAAAGCTTGTACCAATTTAAATCCAATACCGCAACCGCTTAACTCTTTATAAGGATAAGGGCAATCGTTACGCTTAGGATCGAGCACAGCCACTGCATTCGGAATTTCAGCTCCCGGGCGATGATGATCGCAAATAATAAAATCGACACCTAAGCTATTCGCATAATCAATTTTATCGACACTCTTTATGCCGCAATCGAGAGCAATAATTAAAGTATAACCATTTGCTTTTGCGAAATCAATTCCTTGGGTAGAAATTCCATAACCCTCTTTATAGCGATCTGGAATATAATGCGCGATATCACCCGATAGTGATTTTAAAAAAGTATATACTAACGAAACCGCTGTTGTTCCATCTACATCGTAATCACCAAAAACCATCACCTTTTCTTTATTCTCAACAGCAGCATTAATACGGTTGATGGCTTTATCCATATCTTTCATTAAGAAAGGATCATGTAACATGTCGAGCGAAGGACGAAAAAAATTGCGCGCCTCATCATACGTTGTTATTCCACGCTGTACGAGTAGGTTCACCAAGATACGATTAACACGCAACTCAGCAGCAAGCTTTGTTACGGCATCGGCATCCCCCTGGGGTTTAAGAACCCATCGTTTTTCCATATAAAGCGCGTTCGAATTTAATTTAAGTCAATTACAAATATACGGCGAGCAACACCCTTAACCGACATACAAATACGTAAGTTATTGACAAATAAGGGCGGGAACAATGTTTCTGTAGGTAAACACCTATATTAATTGCGAACAACAGTTATCGATTGATCGATAATTTAGTTGAATCAGATTTAATTTGACGTAGATCAGGGCGCAAACGGCTTTTATAAACCGACAATGTATCGGCTTTAATTTTACCCTTTCTCAATCGGCGTTGTTCCTCGATAGGAAGGTGAAAAATTTTCTGACAATTTTCAGAACAACAATCATCAAATTTAATTTTACAATTTTCACATTGAATAAATAATAAATGACAATCGTCGTTAGCGCAATTTACATGCGTATCACATGAATTTCCACACTGATGACATGAGCTAATAATATCATCAGTAATACGTTCGCCCATGCGATTGTCGAAAACAAAGTTCTTTCCAATAAATTTCGGCATAAGGCCTTTCTGTTTTACTTCGCGCGCATATTGAATTATTCCGCCGTACAATTGGTTCACATCACTAAAGCCATGGTGCTTAAACCAAGCACTTGCTTTTTCGCAACGGATGCCGCCTGTGCAATACAATAAAATTTTTGAATCCTTTTTATCCCCCACCATATCTAGCCCCATCGTTAATGCATCACGAAACGTATCGGCTTCAGGTAACAGTGCTCCTTCAAAATGTCCCACTTCCGTTTCGTAATGATTTCGCATATCGATTACAACTGTATTCGGATCTTCCATTGCTTTATTAAACTGCTCAGCATCGAGATGATTCCCCACATTTGTTACATCGAATGAATTATCATCGAGTCCATCGGCAACCACCTTTTCACGAACACGCACAATCAACTTAATAAAAGACTTTCCATTATCTTCCACTGCAATTTTAAACGGCACATCACGCAATTTTTCATCATTCTGGAGAATCGCTTTAAATAGATCGAAATGATGCTCGGGAATACTTACTTGAGCATTGATGCCCTCATGTGCAACGTAAACTCGACCAAGGACGCCTATCTCATCAAATTGACGATACAACTCAGCGCGAAACATCTCGGTATCTCCTATATTCACATACCGGTAAAAAGAAAGCGTAATACGCTTAAAAATTTCGTTATCGAGCTTCTTCTGAAGCGTTTCCTTATCGTATTTATTGTACAAAGTCATGGCACGGCAAAGGTAAGGAATTTTGAATTGGGGCTTTGCGTGATGGGGCGCAGATTTTTATGGTGGTTAGAATTAGTTATCTTTAATCATCCTCTTTTTTTGACACTATAAATTTTATTACGATCTGAATTGAACCCTAATTGTTATCGTTAGAACAGGCAACTGATCTGCCTTTAATGAAGTTCAATAAAAAGTCAAACTCGATTAAATATACTTCTTGGCTTCGCGGAGGCTAACGGTGGAGAGTTTGTGGTTGGCTACAAAATTGCGAACGGAAGTGGGTTGGAATTTAGAATGTTGGCGGAGCGCCCACCCTACTGCTTTTTGCAGGAAGAATTCATTTGAGTCGAGATACATTTCGCATTGTTTAAACAGCAATTGCTCGTCGGTTTTATCAGCATATTTCAACTGAAAAATGATACTAGTGCGATGTAACCAAAAATCATCTTGCGCATTCCATTTCTTAACAGATGGCTTTATTAACTCAGGATATTTTTGAAATAATTTTCCTACAAATGTAGAGGCCACCATATCAACAGTATCCCACCACGATTTTTCGGCAATCATATATTCGAACAATGATAAAGTTTCGGTTGTCCATTGCTTTGATGTTTTTGATAGATATTCCATTGCTACGTATTGGCATTCGCGACACGGATGCGCCCATAAAAACCATACTATACTCTCAATATTCGGATCTTTCAATTTCCACAACTGAGCCAAAAAAGGCTTATATATTTCTGCTCGTATTTCTTTTTGCAATCCAAAAAATTCATAACGGTTGCGCATATACGCTTTCATGCGAGATGCTTGATAATAATTCGCGCCGGCTTCCATGTCTGTTATCAGGGCAACTAAAATCGCTTTTACTTCCTTCGTCATCGAATAAAATTTTCAATAAATCTAAATAGAATATCAACATAAAAAAAGCCGATCGAGATGACCGGCTTAACTATTATTCAGTTACTGAAGTATCAGGTTTTCGCTTGTATTTCCAATACATGAAAGCTGCGGTTCCGCCCAATAAATACGGAATCGACATAAGGAAAAGAATTCCTTTGTTTAAGCCAATTCCCGTTTTTTGTCCATTTTGAATACTCGTCGCAGCTGCCTGTCGGCACATAGAACATTGCGCCATCGATACATTCGAAAGAGACAAGGTAATTAGCAGGACGAATAAGAAGATCAAATTTTTCATGATTCTTGTATTGAAGCAACGAAGTTACGAAGCAAGGGTTAAACGGCGAAAATAAATTTCAAAATTCATATTGACAGATATCAGTTAGGGTAATAAGGAGATATCATTAGATATACGATAACACCGGTAGTTGTTACGTATAACCAAATCGGGAAGGTAAATCGGGTTATTTTACGATGTTTGGCCACCTGATTCGTCAATCCGTACCAGAAGCTGATGAGCACCAACGGTAACACAACAGCAGCAAGGATAATATGCGAAATAAGGATTCCGAGATAAAGTGAACGCAAAGGATTATCGATAGGGAATTTAGTTTCATCCGACATCCAATGATACGTTACATAAGAAACCAAGAAGATGGCAGAAAGAAAAAAGGTAATCAGGTTAATACTCTTATGTTTTGCAATATCTCTTCTCTTGATCGCATTAAACGACAAAAGCAATAAAATTGTACAAGTACCATTTATAAATGCATTTAAGAGCGGAAGATAATGTCCGAAGGACGGCATTACTTGAGGCCGGGGAAGAATTTTACTATCGAGAAGAATCACTACTAGAAACACCACGATTGACAAAGAAAGAACAATACGGAAGACTGTTTTTTCTTGCATTTTATTTAATATATCTGACATAATTATAAGTTTGGAATGATAACAACTGAACGATAAAATTGTTGTTCAATGAACACATTTATTGGGGCTGAATAAAATCAGGCACTACTTTTTTAAGTATTCCCTTTTTAGCACTGCAACATCTTCAATAAGACGTTGAACATCGAGCACATTAGTGCCGTCGTAAGTTTGAACATTTCCCTTTTTATCTACGGCCCCTCTAATACGCCCTTCCTTATCAATAAGCGTAAACATTTCGGAATGAATAAAATCATCAGGCCCGCCATCGCCTTCACCAGCTACTAAAAAATATGAATTGCGGGCCAGGTCATAAATTGTTTTTTTATCACCGGTTAGAAAATACCATTTGTTTTTAATGGCGTAATGCTTAGATGCATACTCCTTCAAGATAGAAGGAGTATCGTATTCAGGATTCACGGTATAAGAAACGATCACCACATCCGGATCATCCTTATAAGCACTTTGAATACGAATCATCTCATTCGACATCTTAGGGCAAATGGTTTGACACGTAGTAAAAATAAAATTCGCTACGTGAATTTTATTTTTGAAGATATCTTGCGTCACCACATTACTATCTTCATCGAGCAAAGAAAAACCGCCGACGGAATGATAAACTGTATCAACTACAGTTCTTCCATCGACGGTTTTCGCAACAGGTTCCTTTGGACCAAAAATCTCTAACGTTTTAAAATTGTTTTTTCCCGTTTGCAGATATAAATAAGCAAGAGAAGGAATAACGAGAAGCGTTACAAGAATCAGGAATTTTTTCACCCTTATTTAAACATATTATCCCAAAGATTCAGATAATTCGCTTCTGTAAGGCACATTGCAATCAGATAAATTATCAGAACAAAAGGAAGAAGAATTGAATATGCTAAAGAAATTTTCTCGTGCTTCAAGTGCATAAAGAATGCAACAATGAAATATGCTTTAACAATAGTTAAAGTGATGAAAATAAATTCTAATAGTTCTTTCGACAAACTTGTAAATGCAATTGCCACCTCTCCTATTGTAATAATTAATAGGATCCAGAATGTACGCCAGATAACACCACGATTTTTAGGATCGTAATGCTCAGGTACAAATTGATTATGCATGTCGCCGGTATAGTAACCGTGTGTCTCGTGTTGTTGATCTGCCATAACTATTTACAGAAATTCAGTTTTATAAGCTTGTAAGTAATTAATTATACTAGGTAGAAGAAGGTAAATACGAATACCCAAACCAAATCTACAAAGTGCCAGTAAAGGCCAGTCTTTTCGATTTGCTCATAATGTCCACGGCGTGAATAAACGCCACTTAAAACATTAAAGAAGATAATAATATTTATAACCACTCCACTGAATACGTGGAATCCATGGAATCCAGTAATAAAGAAGAAGAAGTCGGCGAATAATGGATGACCGTATTCATTATCGGTAAGATTAGCACCATGGATAGGTTGAGCGACCGCTTTAATTCTTGCGATTTCAGCTCTATCTTCAATTACTTTATGATTGGGAGCAATTAAAGACCAATCGGGAGCATGAACTCCACTTGCATGTAAACTTGGAGCATTTTCAGGGAAACGATAAATTTCTCCGGTAGGCATTTTCAATGCCCCGTCAGGTGTTCCTGAGATGAAATTATACCATTCCCAAGCTTGAGAGCCAAGGAACATAAATCCGCCGATGATGGTTAATCCCATCCAAACAGCCACGCTTTTATTATCTCTTCTATGACCGGCATCAACAGCTAGTACCATTGTAACAGAACTCATGATGAGAATAAAGGTCATTAAACCCACATACGCTAACGGCACGTGACCATGAACAAACGGGAAGTGAGTAAACACGTCGTTAGCCGTTGGCCAAATTTGAGTTAAGCGATGACGGTATGAACCGTATGCGATGATAAGGGAAGAAAATGTGAAGGCATCCGAGACTAGGAAGAACCACATCATTATTTTCCCCCAACTAATTCCGTACGGAGATTTACCGCCACCCCAAGGGTTGGAAGAAGAATTCTCGTGTGCAAGTGTAGCTTCTGCAGCCATACAATATATATTCAGGTTAAAGGTTGAACTAGATAATTTTAACGAAAGATGGCCAAAAATACAAATAAATACAACCAAAGCCCCCCCAAAAAGTGCCAGTATATTGCACATAATGAGATTCCGAGGTAATTTTTCGAGCTGTATTTCAGTAAAATTGATTTAACTACGGTTACCAATAAGCCAATAATACCAAACGCAAGATGCGCAAGATGCAATCCGGTTAAGGCATAAAAGAATGATTCTGAAGGAGTTCCTACAAAGTGGATGTTATTCTCTACGAGTGTATTCCACCCAATAAACTGACAAAGAACAAACCCAAAACCTAGTACTAATGTTAATGTAAGAAGATTTTTAGCCCTCACTTTATTGTCTTTGCGAATAGCGACTATCGACATTTGTAAAGTGATACTACTTAAAATAATCACGGCCGTCGACATATAGAAGATTGCTGGAATTTCGAACATCAGCCAGTTGCCTTCTGCCTGTCGAACAACGTATCCGGAGGTAAGCCCAGCGAATAGCATTACAATACTTGCGATAGCCACCCAAAGGAGAATCTTCTCGGTAGGGACCCGTGGCTTTACATTTTCAATACTGTTTTCTAGTGTCATTTCCATCTTATCAGATTTTATCAAGAACCATTGCAATCATTACCACAGGAAGATAAAGGAAGGATCCATACATTAATTTTCGAGCTGCATCCATATCACACTTTTGATATAGTTGATAAGCCTGCCATAAAAAATAGAAGCTAATCCCTAGAATTACAATCATAGAAATAAACCCCGACAGATGAAACACATAAGGCATTACGCCAACCGGGATTAAACTAAGTGTATATAATAAAGCTTGTAATGCCGAACCTTTATCGCGGTTTCCTGTTGGAAGCAAATTAAAGCCAGCCTTTTTATAATCATCATCAAGCACCCAAGCAATAGCCCAAAAATGTGGAAACTGCCATAAAAATTGAATTGTAAATAATAACCAAGCCTCTAATCCGAAACTTCCAGTTGCGGCCACCCATCCTAACAATGGAGGAATGGCTCCGGGAATAGCTCCAACAAAAACTGCAAAAGGCGTTACTCTTTTTAGTGGCGTATAAACAATCGTATAAAGTATAATTGCAAGCAGACCAAGTATTCCGCTGTAAAAATTCATATAATATGCTAGAATAAACACGCCTAATGCACCAATAAAAGTACATACTAACAACGCTTCTCCTACGGTCATTCGGGCATCTGGTAAGGGGCGATTTAATGTCCTAGTCATCAGCTTATCGAGTTCGCGCTCCATAATTTGATTGAAGCCATTTGCCGAACCTGTTACTAAAAAGCCTCCGAGCACCAATAACCACATCTTTGTAAAATCGATTTCACCTGGAGCAAGCATAAACGCCATTGCTGCTGAGAACACAACAAGTGATGCCAACCTCATTTTCATAAGTTGTGCATAGTCCTGTAGTTTAGAGGATATGGTTAAAGGCTTTTCCAGTGTAACGGATTTCTCCATAAGGGGGCAAAAGTAAGAGATACTGCGATTAAGTACAAGGAGGAATCATTCTAATTTTTGATTTTTTCAGAGAAAAAAAAGAATCTTCATCATACTGCTTTAATTGAACTGTATTCAATTGAATAAAGAAACGACCCAGTATTACACTATTGGTTTGGCTTTAAGACAGTTAAAGTTGCCAAAACACCGATCCTTTCACTCCCCGTTATGTTTACTAGTAAAAACTTGTATAGCAGTTAGTACAACAATTTTCAAATCAAGGAGCAACGACCAGTTTTCAAGGTACCAAACATCGTATTCAATGCGGCTTTCCATTAGCTGATGCTCGCGCGTTTCGCCTCGTAACCCATTTATCTGAGCCCAACCAGTAATGCCCGGCTTTACAAGATGCCTTACCATAAACTTATCGATAAGCGCCGAATATTCTTCCGTATGTTTTAGCATGTGCGGCCGAGGCCCAACCACAGACATATTTCCAATTAGAGCATTATAAAATTGCGGTAATTCATCAAGACTAGTTTTACGTAAAAAAGCACCAATAGCTGTTATCCTTTCATCGCCTTGCTTGGCCTGTTCAATATCAGCCCTTGCATTTACGCGCATCGTTCTAAATTTCCAACACGTAAACTCCTCATTATCTTTTCCTGATCGTTTCTGCTTAAAGAAAACAGGCCCTGATGAACTTAACTTTATAAGTGGAGCAATTATAAGTAAAGCCAAAGGGAAAACTATTGCAATGACGAGAAACGAAAAAAAGATGTCGAAGGTTCTTTTTACTAATCGATTCCCAATATTCTGCAATGGTTCATTACGCACACTAAGTACGGCAACAGACTCATAAAAATCAATTTTCACCCTCCTATTCAAGAATCCACGGAAATCGGGAATCACTTTAAATCGCATGAGATTTCGATCAGCAAAAGTCATCATTTCGGCTACTTCTTCAGCTTCCATTCCTGATATAGAGCAATAAATTTCATCCACTTTCATTTCGATGGCAAATGCATGAGTTTCATTCAGCGTACCTTTTAACCAAACAGTATCGTGATGGTTAAGCGTATCCGAAAAAATTCCGAGTAGACGATATCCAACCTCTGGATGTCGCTCAAAATAATGTTGCATATCAATAGTCGGCTGGCCGTTGCCAACTATAATCACTTTACGATAATTCAATCCGCGTCGGCGAACAAAATTGATAGTATAGGCCAACACCGATCTCCATACAAAAAATACAACAGCAAATAGAGCCAACTTAATTTGAATATGGAAAACAGGAATAAAATAATTGTCGAAAAAATAAAGGAAAACCACTATCATAACTACGAAAATGACGTATGCTCTGAATAGCAATGAAAGTATTTGTTCGAAGCGCAATCCACGATCAATATGATGCACTTCAGTAAGGAAGGTAGCGATTACCCAAAATAAATTGATATATATAAATTGAGCTAAGAAGTTGGTATCAGCAACTAAGACGGGCCATTTAAAGTAAAAGCTAACTAACCAAAATACAATATTCAGCAGTAAGAAATCCCCTACCACATAAATTGTCTTCAAATATTTAGAGTACCCCGATGACATAATTAGCGATTCAAAAATAGTAAGATTGGATCACAAGTTGGAAGAAAACTGGGTGAAAGGATAAATAACTTCTATTATTTTCCAAAAACAGCAGATAAAAGACGTTTCATCATTTCAACAGAGGTATACACTTATTGCACTAACAAATTACATCCACGTAAATCACTATAATCAAATCGACCTAAAATCTCGAATGAATTATTGTCAAGTTTTTTACCAAGATCTTGCGTGGCAATAAAAGCGCAAGAATAATAATTTGCCAAATCGATTATATTTACACCACCTGTTGTATTTATACCAACAGGAGCAAATGGATCATTTACCTCGCGCAAGAGAATTTTCATCCACGGCGGAGTAATGAAGACGCCATCGCCTTTCGAGTAAGCCTGCGATAACAATTCTGTCATCCCATATTCCGAATGTATTTTAGCAACGCCAAAACCGTTGCACAACTTATCATGTAATTCTTCTCGTATCATCTCCTTCCTTCGTCCTTTCATACCTCCTGTTTCCATAACTATTAGTTCAGGGAAATTGATAGGAAACTTTTCACATAAGTCGAGTAACGCAAAAGTTACCCCTACTAATATCGTTTTTTGTTTACGCGCAAAAAGCCCATTAAGCAAAGATGCTAGCTCACTATACTGATTTAAGTAAAATCCACTTTGAGGATGATTGCTATTTTTTATAAGATGTTCGAACATATAAACTAACGACGAACCTTCCCTTTCTAGGTAAGCGGGCAATAATGCAATAACGCAATAATCATTGATGGGGCCATAAAATAATTGGAACGAATTATTAAAACTATCCTCGTATATATGCACATCAGCGATTAAATGAGAAGATGTAATCATCCCAGTAGTGCCGCTACTACTAAAGATGATTTGTGGTTTAAAGCCCTCTGCAATTACACTTCTCGATTTAAAAAAGGAAACAGGGAGAAATGGAATTTGAGAATAATGTTTTACACTTGATGCGTCAACATTCAAAGCTTCGATATACTCGCGATACACCTCCACATGCTTTGCTTGAAAAGCAAATACCGAAAGAGCATGATTATTAAAATCATTTTCGTTTTTAATATCGAAACAAGATGTAGGTAACATAATTACTCGATACGAGAAGATTTATTCGCGTCGAGATCAGAATTATAATGTAATCCTCTATTCTCGATACGCTGCATGGCTGCCTTTACAACCAAGTAAGATATATTAATCATATTTCTGAGTTCGCACAATGCTGGCGAAACTACAGTACGTTCATACAATGCCTCCGTTTCTCCGTAGATAATACGAAGTCGATCCATTGCACGTTTCATTCGAACATTACTACGAACGATGCCCACATAATTACTCATGAGTGCTTGTAACTCGCGACGATTTCCTGTTATCAAAATCATCTCTTTAGGCTCTGTCGTTCCCTCGGCATTCCAATCGGGAATATCATCACGGTAAGGGATATCCGAAATTTGTTTTACTGACTTTTCGAATGCGCGATTAGAAAACACTAATGCCTCCAGAAGTGAGTTAGATGCAAGTCGATTTGCTCCATGCAATCCGGTACAAGCACATTCCCCGGCGGCATATAAATTCTTAATATCGCTAGCACCATCTTCATCTACACGAATTCCTCCACACATATAATGTGCTGCTGGAACTACAGGAATAAAATTCGTAAACGGATCGATACCGATGCTATTACATTTTCTCAAAATATTGGGGAAATGCTCTGCAAATTTAAGCGAATCGAGATGAGTACAATCGAGGTAAACAAATTCACCTCCCGATTTTTTAATTTCATTATCAATTGCACGAGCAACAATATCGCGCGAAGCTAGTGAGCCGCGTTCATCGTAATCAGGCATAAAATCATAGCCATCAATAGTTCTTAGTATTCCCCCGAAACCACGCACGGCCTCTGTAATTAAAAAGCAAGGGCTTTCACCTGGATTATATAAAGCAGTTGGATGAAATTGGATAAACTCCATATCATTCACCGTGCCTTTTGCGCGATATACCATAGCCACACCATCCCCAGTTGCAATAAGTGGATTGGTTGTTGTTTTATAAAGTTGCCCGGCGCCACCCGAAGCCATTAATGTTATTTTAGAAAGGAGCGTCTCTACTTTTTTTGTTTTTAAATTAAGTACATATACACCATAACAATCAATACCGCCTGTGCTGCGTGTAACCTCTTCGCCGAGGTGATGCTGTGTAATTAAATCAAGCGCAAAAAGGTGAGTATGCAATTCAATATTGGGATGCTGATGAATCTGCATCAGCAATTTCGTTTCAATTTCGAAACCAGTATTGTCTTTATGATGCAAAACCCTGTATTCCGAGTGGCCGCCTTCGCGAGCGAGATCATACTTCCCCGATTCGTCTTTATCAAAGTTAGCACCCCAGCGTATCATATCTTTAATTCGCTCCATGCCTTCTTCAATAACGATACGCACTATTTTTTCATCACAGATGCCATCACCAGCAATTAAAGTGTCTTCAATATGTTTTTCTGCCGAATCGGGAGCATAGGTAACGGCAGCAATACCTCCTTGCGCATACTTTGTATTGGTCTCATCTTCATTTGCTTTGGTTATAATCAGCACCTTGCCGAACTCAGCTGCCTTTAAAGCATAGCTTAATCCTGCAATTCCCGAACCTATCACCAAAAAATCTACCCGTTGCTGCATAATAATCAAAATGTTTACGCCTTTGTTAGCCAAAGGATGTGTAATTTTGCATCACAAAGGTACGATTTTGAACTTTTACTCCTAGCAATTATAATATGGTAAAAGTCATACACCTCTATAAACCAAACAACCATAACTTTGTTAAACAACCATGAACGTTCCAATAAATATATACGCTGAATTAACTCCTAACCCCAATAGCATGAAGTTCGTTGCGAACATTATGCTTTTAGAAGGTGGTGCTATTGAATACAACAATAAAGAGGAAGCTATCAATTGTCCATTAGCATTACAACTTTTCGATTTTAGTGGCGTGACAAAAGTTTTTATCACAACTAACTTCATAACCTTAAATAAAGAAAATAATCTCGATTGGTTTGATCTCACGAATATACTTCGTGAATTTATTCGAGGATTTTTATTGTCGGGAGAGCATTTGTTTATTGGAAGTCCGTTCGATGAAAACCATATTCCTACTAGTGCAAAAAAAGCTGCACCTATTGCTACGGAAGTAAAAGAAACAAATGCTGCAATAACAAATGTTGACTTCACCCCTGACCCTGAAGCTGAAAAGAAGATTGAAGCGTTATTAGATGAATATGTTCGTCCCGCGGTAGAAGGCGACGGCGGCGCCATTCATTTCCATTCATACGTAAATGGCGTTGTAAGTGTAGTTTTAAAAGGAGCTTGCAGCGGATGTCCTTCCTCAACTGTTACGTTAAAATCGGGAATTGAGAATTTACTCAAGCGAATGATGCCAGGTGTAACTGAAGTGGTAGCTGTAGCTGAATAATCTATTTACAAGAAACCTCCCCCCCCCCCGGATACTTCGTTGTGTCGATTTTTCAAAATCCTCATTTACGTTCTGCTTTAACTAAATAAATTATTTACTTAGCAATCGGCAATGGTAATTCACTTGTCTGACCGAGATGATATGCAAGATGCCCTTAAAGATGAACGAGCATTTGTTCATGTGTTACTGTTTCATCATGTTTTTTCACAGGGAAAGCGGTCAACATTATCTCATCTGTAATTGATGATAAAAATTGAGGCAGCATAATAATTACTGTATCGATATCATCGATAATTTTTTAGGCGAGACATTCTTCAAAGCAAACTCCATCTCACGTTGACGCACATACCCTATTTTACCAACAACGGCGCCAACAAAATGATTTAGATTTCCAACTAAATGCAAAGCGAGGTTGCCTACTGAATTAGCAATCATTGCATCTGTATTCCATAAATCATATTGGAAAGAATAAAGGTTAAATTCTTCTTTCAATTTAGTCAGGTCTCTGACAAAAATAGCTGAGCGTATTTTAGAAAGCATATCCTTAATTTTAAATAAAGGTAAAAAATCCTGACACTAACCGAAATACCTTCCTAATCATAATTTTGATAAACAATTTCGTCGCCATCGAAATGCGCTTGTAATGCTTCAGTAACAGCTTAAAGAAAAAGAGAAATTGGCATTAATGCAAAATCGACCGAAGTAATACTCCTCGGTCGATTACAAATTTTGGTTATTAAAAATCACGGGAAAATTATTCCCGTATAACTATTTACATCAACCATTGGCAAATTGGACTTAAAGCGTGCGTTAATAGCTAAAATAAATTCATTTGCGATTAATGCAAATCCTCGATTACTTGGATTAATTCCATCGAGAGAGAATGCACCACCGCTAATAAATGAAGCCGACATAGTTACTCCATTAAATTTAATTCCGGGTTGAAGAGTTTTGTAAAAATGATTTACATCGACAAGAGCGAGACCTTTTGATGTTGCTGCTGAAACAATTTTATTATTAAAGGCCGCAATGCTTAAATTGATATTACTTAATTCAGTACTATCGATCACATATTTTGCAGGAATTGGATGTTGAGGTAATCCCCATCCGCCACATAAAAGCGAATCAGATGGAATAGAAAGAAGTAATAATTCACCTGCTTTTAGTTGACGAATAGCACCTCCATTTTCAACAACAAAAGAATTTGAGCCAGCTGAAAATGTTATTCCTGGAGGAGAAACTACATTCAAAGCAGTTGCTTGAGCAGCAGTTAATGTTAATCCGTTATAAGGAATCGAATTAAAAAAAGGAATATCATAAATATCAGGAATATTGGCGATTACACCATTCGCACCATTACTTGATATTCCATTTACAATAAAGTCGACTGCTTTATTAAACGTATCAACTGGTGTGAGATCATAAGCACCCATCCCACCTACAACACCAGCACCACCTGAAGTAGCATACGAATACACATCTGAATTCCCCATCCACAGCATGAAAAAAGTTGGATCAATTATTTGTGCATCTCCAATTAAGGTTGAACTTAAGCCTGAGACAGAGCCTGTATCGCTAGCAAATCGATGATAATAATAATTACCAACAGAACCGCCTTTCCCTAAGAACTGGCTATATAATTGAAATGACTTTACACCAGGAACACTCAAATTATTAAAGGGGCCACTGTTGCCAATCCATTGCAATCCTGCAGCATTTCCACTCACATTCGAGATGCGGAAATCAAATTTCCCAGCACAATTTATTATCGACGACAACGAAAGCTGACCTTTGATTTGTCCAAGACTATTCACCAATAACCCATTTCCCGAAGGAAGCAATGGTTGTTTAAACTCACCACCACCGGCAAAAGAAAATTGGTGAGCCAATAAGTTAGGAATAGAAGATTCTTGTCCGGCCCTAGTTAATGCCCCATCATTAAACCCTGCCGTAAATCCACTTCCTACCGCAACGAAACGCTCGAAGTCAGCAGTGCCGGCATTATACTTAGGTTCATCTAGAGTTGGCTTGCAGCCTACCAATAAAAGACTAACGGCAACGCAGTACCGAATAATAGTTTTAGAATTCATATTGCAACCCGAGGCCTCCTACCACTAAATTCGTTTTATACGTCCCTTTGAAATTCGACTGTATATTATTCACTTCTTTTCTTTCCTTTACATTTTCATACATTAATGAAAAATCAGCAGAGAAATTACCCTTTAATTTATAGCTTATTCCAGCTGCACAAATAAGGCGATTAGCATCGGGTAATTCGGGACTAACATATCCATCCTGCACAGGCGTTTCATCAAAAGCGAGTCCTGCACGAAGTGTTGTTCGTTCTGTTTGTTTATATTGAATGCCTGCTCTTAAAGCCAGCGCATTTTTATAATTTTTTCCCTGACGTGAATCAAATTGAGCATCGTCACTAAAAATAAAATTGAGTGAATCATACGCCTTCCATCCTGTATAATTCATGTCGAGTGTAACTAATACTTTTGGTGTTACCGAATATCCTATTCCTATTGAAAAAACAGATGGCAACGTAACACTAGTTTTAAAGGTAGCGGAAGAAGGGATTGTTCCATTTTGCATTAAAGAAGAAGGAACATTAGTAAAAGAAGCTTCTCCACTTGATATATCTATTTTTGTAGACGTACGATAAGCGATACCCACAACAAAATTTCCATTTACGAAATTAATACCGGCATTAGCTCCTAGCGAAGTTCCCGATCCTTTCAATTCAACAATTGCATCCCCTGCATTAGAAGAATATGGAAGTGCTTTTGTTAGATCAGCATTACTGAGAACAATCATAGGGCCTGCGCCTATTGATAAATGATCGTTGAATTTGTACGACAACGTAGGTTGAATATTGATCGCATTCAATTTAGCCGATTGCGTAATATATCTTCCCGACCAATTGCTATCCCATTTTGTACCCAATCCAAATGGAGTATTAATGGCCAAGCCAATATTTACCTTCGTTTTCCAAGTATACGCCGCATAAAGTGAAAAGGGAGTATAAATTTGACCGGGCATCGTCTCTTTCACCCCCGTATGACCCAAAAACGAGGTTTCAGGAACGATTAAGGAGACACCCGCATTAAAATAACTATGGTTGATGAAAGCCAAAGCTCCCGGATTATAAAACACCACACTGCCATCTAATGCTACGGAAGAAACTGATCCTCCCATAGATGTAGACTTTTGCCCTTGCGTATTGATTTGGAATCCCCCGGCAAGCGACAATAAAGGTGCAAATAGACACCCGAACATCAGCACTTTTAGCTTCATAACCTTCTGTGAGCTAACAAATGTAGGCGGTACGTTGTTATAGGGCAATAGAAGATCGCTGTACTTATTAACAAAGGGGTGTGATTAGGAATATGATGCAATTCACTCCAATATCTGAAGAAAAATACAAAAGTTGCATATAAATTTGCAGAATGGATCAAACGCATTATGATGTAATCGTTATTGGAGGGGGCATCGTAGGATTATCGACGGCATATAAGCTTAATTTACACCATCCGGAACTTAAAATTTTGGTTTTGGAGAAAGAGAATGCTGTTGCATTTCACCAAACAGGAAGAAATTCAGGGGTATTGCATTCCGGCATTTACTATAAACCGGGCAGTTACAAAGCCAAAAATTGTGTGGAAGGGCGTCGAGAAATCGTACAATTTGCGAAAGAACATAATATTGGCCACGACATTTGCGGAAAGTTGATTGTAGCCACCCATGAATCAGAATTGGCACATATGCATAAAGTGTACAACCACGGATTACAAAACGGGGTTGAAGACATTGAATTGATTGGTCCCGAGCAAATCAAAGAAATTGAACCTTACTGTGCAGGTATTGAAGGGATTCGCGTAGGATGCACAGGAATTATCGATTTTGTGGGAGTTTGTAAAGTACTATCGGATTTGATTGAACAAAAGTTCAACGGAAGCAAGGTGCTATTAGAACATGAAGTGACAGCTTTTGAGAAATCCGATGGACATACAACCGTAGTAACGCCAAAAGAGAAATTCAAGACAAGATTTATCGTTAACTGCACAGGACTACAAACCGATCGTATTGCGAAGAAAGACGGTATTAATCCTGATATGAAAATTGTAGGCTTTAGAGGTGACTACTACGAACTAACCGAAAAAGCGAAACATAAAGTAAAGAACTTGATCTATCCTGTACCGAATCCGCAGTTTCCGTTTTTGGGAGTACACTTTACGAGGATGATTAATCATCCGACCGAATGCGGACCAAATGCGGTATTTGTATTTAAAAGAGAAGGATACGGCAAAACCGACTTCAGCTTAAACGATACGATGGATGCTTTAGCATACGGAGGAACATGGAAGTTATTCTTTAAGCACTGGCAATTCGGATTAGATGAATACAGAAGAGCTTTCAGCAAACGATTGTTTTTAGAAAGATTAAAGCGACTTGTTCCATCATTAGAGATGGACGATATAGAACCGGGGCGTGCGGGAGTTAGAGCGATGGCATTAAATTCATCGGGAGATATGATTGACGACTTTAAAATTGTACATAGCGACAATGCACTTCACGTTTTGAATGCGCCATCACCTGCAGCAACAGCATGTTTAGCGATCGGGAAAGCAGTGAATGATATGGCGGAGGAATATTTTAAATTTTAAACTTTGGCTGGCGACGATGGGGCTGGCGCATTGCTTGATTGGCCGCAAATTTTTATGGTTATTATGATTTGCACTGATGGTTGTCGCTGATGTCGCCTAATGGGCAAGCTGTCTTCGACGATTTTGCCTAAAGGCAGGAACACGGATGAAAGGATTGAAGATTTAAAAGGATTTTTCATCAGCCATTTAGAGAGCCTTTAATTAGTTATAGAAAAATTAAAATCCGGATACGATGTAAGTTGATTACAAAGTATCCGGATTTATTTTATTTAGGTGTTACTTCATTTTACTCTTGAAGACCTTTTGAAACTTCTCGATTTTCGGTTTAATTACAAGAGAGCAATACGGTTGATTTTCGTTTTCGTTATAATAGTTTTGGTGGTAGCCTTCTGCTTTATAGAATTTTGTGAGGGGAGAAATTTCTGTCATCACAAGATTCGGGAAAGCACCTTCCTTGTTCAATTTATCTTTATACATCTGAGCGGTTAAATGTTGTTGCTCGCTATTATAAAACACAACCGAACGATATTGCGTACCAATATCTGCTCCTTGACGATTTATCGTTGTAGGATCGTGAACTGTCCAGAAAACTTCCAGAAGTTCGTCAAAAGAAATCAACTTCGGATCGAAAACTATTTGCACAACTTCTGCATGTCCGGTAGCACCTGAACATACTTGCTCGTAGGAAGGATTTTCACGCTGTCCGCCGCTATATCCCGAAGCAACCGAAACAACTCCCTTCAATTGCTGATAAACAGCTTCTACGCACCAAAAACAACCTCCACCGAAGGTGGCAGTGTCTAATCCATTCGTATCCATTTTTAAATTTGATTTATGAGCAGAAGAAATTTCTTGTGGTGCTGCTTTAGGAGAGGTACACGACATCAGTAAAACAGAAAGCATGCTAAAGATAATTGAATGTTTCATGTGGCTTTTAAATTGTTAGTCGCCGAACAAATATATTACTTATAACGAATAAAAAGAAAAATTGTTTTGGGGAAAAAGACCTTAGCCTATAGGCAAACGGAAATAGACGAATTGTTAAAGGCTAAAATCAATTAACTATCGTCATATATCGAAAGTCAAATAATTATCCTTCTGTTGACCGAGCGTAATTTTCGGAATATCAAGAATAAAATTCCGAGCCCCAACTACTATCTCGCTCCGGTGATGAATTCTTTCAAATAGAACGGTTCGAAGTAGGCCGTGTTTTCGAATTGTGCTGCTGCGAATGCGTTTAGTGCGGGAGCGATTAGTCCGAGGGCAGATTGCTTAAAGTCGGGGTTATAAGAAACGTTCTTTTTATCGGCAAGGACTTCTATCGCTTTTTTCGCGCCATCACCAAACATGATGATATCTGCATGATGATTCATGAAACTAATTTCGGTGAGCACCTCTGCTTTTACCTCTTCTAAAAAATCGAGAGAAGAATTGAGAACGGCACCATACACTTCCATACGACGAGCATCGATCATTGGGAGCAACAAAGTTGAAGAAGGGGTTTCTGGAAATTGCAATAAGTAAGCCGACGACATGGCTTGCAATGTCTTTACAGCAATTAAGGGAATGTTCATTGCATAACAAATTCCTTTTGCAGTAGAAACACCAATACGAAGACCGGTATAACTTCCGGGACCTTTACTAACGGCTACGGCTAGGAGATCTTTAAAAGAAACAGCTGCTTCTTTCATCACCTCATCAATGAAAACGGAGAGGACAGAAGCATGAGAACGATCGGCAGCTGATTCGCGAAAAGCAATTACCTTTCCATCATTCGCGAGCACAACCGAACAAACATCGGTAGCGGTTTCAATGTGAAGAATCATCAATTACTACTTAACCTTTTCGAATAATTCATCTTTCGAAACCACCTTTACTTTATCGCCATCTTTCAAGGTTTTAGAAACCGCATTAAAAGGAGAAGTAATAACTGCGTCACCCACTTTTAATCCTTCAAGAATTTGAATATTCATATTATCTTGAATTCCCACTTTAACCACTTCCAATTGAGCTATACCATCTTTGATAATGAAAACACATTCATGCATCACTACTTCTTTAGTATCTTTTTTTGAAACCGATTTTCCTTGTAATTCTACTGTTTTTTTATTCGTCATTTTAGTGGTGTCGCGAGTAGTTACTGCTTGTATCGGCACTACTACAACGCTAAAGACTTTATTTGTTATAATATCAACCGTAGTAGACATTCCAGGGCGAAACGGACTAAAATCATTTGGCTTGTCTTTTAACAAATCAGAATATGAATCACGAATAATTCGAGCCTTCACTGTAAAGTTGGTAACCTGATCTGTAGAAAGAGCGCCACTTACGGTGGCTGAATTTGCAACTTCAGTAACTACACCTTTAAATTTACGTCCTAGGTACGCGTCAATTTCAATTTCAGCAGTATCACCTCGAGCAACACGAACGATATCGCTTTCACTAACATCCACATTCACCTCCATTTCATTCAAGTTAGCGAGACGAAGAATTTCAGTTCCCTCCATCATGTTTGTTCCAACCACACGCTCCCCTTTCTCTTTACTCAACTTAGAAACAGTACCATCAACGGGAGCATAAATATTTGTTTTATTTAAATTTTCCTTCGACTCTTTCAAACTAGCTTGTGAACTTTTAACGCTAAAAGAAGAAGAAGCGATTGCCATTTTTGCAGCATCTACTTCTGCCTTTGCCACTTCATACGCCGACTTCACCGCTTCAAATTCCTGAGGAGAAATAGCCTTATCATCAAACAACGCTTTGTTTCTATTATACATTAACTCAGCTTTCTTCAACTGCGATTCTGACTGAGCGAGACGCGATTTACTACTCGACAAATTAGCTTCGGAACCATTCACGGCAGCTTGCGCGCGATCTAGTGTCGACAAATAAATTTCTGGATTAATACGACATAACAAAGTGCCTTTCTTAACCACATCGCCTTCCTTTACAAAAAGATCAACAATTTCACCGGAAACATCAGCACTAATTTTAATCTCCACTTCAGGTTGAACTTTCCCGCTTGCAGAAACTGTTTCTGTAATATCTTTTAGCTCCACTTTATCGGTACTCACCTTCACCTCATCGCCACTACCTATCCAGCCTGCTTTTTTTACTACTGCCAGAATAATGACGAGTACTACAATTGCAACGCCCACCTTTTTCCATACTGAAGAATTCTTAGCCATAATTGATATAATATTAATCGTTGTAAAATTAGAAAGTTAGTGAATTGCCCACATAAAAATCGAGCACTTTAACGCGGAAAATATAATCGTACTTGGCTTGAAGATATTCAATTTTACCTTTAGTAAGATTATTAGTAGCGGTAAGGAATTCGAGAGAGCTTGTTAATCCTGCGCTATAACGTTTTTCAGCATAATCATAAGCTTCTTTCAATGCAGTTACGCTTTTTTCAAGCGCATAATATTTTTTCTGCGAAGCGAATGCATCGGTATGCGCCTGTTGAATACTCTTATAAACGGTATTCTTTGTTTGTTGAGAAGAAATTTCGGCATTTAAACCGTTTAATCGAGCACGCGAAACATTATAACCTGTAGCGAAACCATTAAAGATTGGAATATTCAAACTTAATCCGAGAGCTTTTGTTAAATTATTATCGATTTGATCACTCAACCCCGTGTTTTTATACTTCGTACTAAACGAAGGCGACAACACTTGCTCACCACTTTGAGTTACATAACCCGTAGGTGTTAATCCCAAAAAAACAGGAGATCCATCAAGTGATTTAGAAGTACTCGAATAACCTGAAGAAAGAGAGCCGAACATCGACAAACGAGGGAGGTACCCCCCTTGAGCGATACGAATTCCTATATTAGCGCTTTGCACTTTTAATTCGGCGCTTTTAATTTCGGGGAGTAGCGTTAACGCAATATTATAAATTTGTTCGGGTGTTTGCGCAAGGATTCCTGTTTGAGGAACATCAATTATAGGAGAAGCAACGTCAAAATTGGGGGTGCTATCTAGTTCCAATAACTGAACTAAAGAAAGTCGAGCGATTGCCAACTGATTATCTGCTGTGATTTTATTTAATTCTTGATTTGCTAATTGAGACTCCGCATCTAATAAATTACCACGCGTCATTACGCCTGCATCTACTAATTTTTTTGTCCGATCGCGCTGAAGAGCAGATTCATCAAAGCCATTAACCATTACCTTTTGTTGCTCTTTTGCGTATAACACCTGCAGATAAGCAGAAACTACATTAAGGGCTATATCATTCTGAATTTTACGAAGATCAGATTGACCTGCAACGTAATTCAGCTGACTTTGCTTCAAGGTGTTTTGCAATTGAAAGCCATTAAACAAAGTAACATTCGTACTCAACGACATGTTTACCGACTTGATCTCTGAATTTGTAAACGTATAAGAGAATGGATCAACGGACCTTCCCCAGTTATAATTACCGCTAGCAGAGCCATTCACTGTTGGAACGAAATTAAATTTATTCTCATTAACAGCTATTTTCGACGATTGCGTAGAAAGATATTGTTGCTTAACGGTTAAGTTATGTTGTAAAGCATAATCAACGCACTGCTGCAGTGACCAAGAAGACTGAGCATTAACGATTGCAGGGAGCATTAAAATGCAAAGGCCAGCAACTTGAAAACGAATATTCGGTAAAACCATAATTCGGGTAATTAGTTAAGTGGCCAAAGTTAAGAAAGCGAACGGGATTTATCGTTTAAAATCGACCAAGTATTATAAACGTCGGATGAAAAGAAAAAAAGTGCAGGACAGAAAAAAACAGGAATAAGTAATGATTCATTCCTGTTCAACAATTTCTTGTAATGTCATAAAACTTAATTATAAACCTTAACCATAAAAACGAAATCCTTCAATTTTTTTATTTGAGCAGGGCGATCGGCGCCTTTAAGATTTTTGCGCGAAGGGATTGTAATATTCGCAACTTCACGTTGTTTAAAAATATAATCACTAATCCATTTCGACTTTACAGCAAAAGAGGCTCCTTCAGCCGACGAGTTTTTACCACTGATAATGCCTAAAAGATTACCTTGATTATCAAACAATGGTCCTCCAGAGTTTCCAGGGTTAACAGGAATACTGATTTGATAAGCAGTAGTATCGCCTTCATAACCAGTATACGAACTAATAGAACCTTCATTATAAACTAGATCCTCGCGTGGGAAGCCCAGTGTAAATACCTTTTCACCAGGATCCGAAATTGACTTTTTAAACGAATAAGGCATTTCTGTAAAACCTTTAAAATCGACATCATCGACTTTTAAAACAGCCAAATCGAGCGACTTATCGGTATACACCGTTTTAACCTGTACCTGACCTAACTTTTCATTACTAATATAAATTGAAGTGGCATCCTCCACTACATGGTAACTCGTTAAAACATAGCCATTAGAAGTAATCGCGAATCCAGTACCCGTAAAACTTTGTGTTTGATCTTGTTCTTGATCTTTAGAAATAGAACTATTTTGATCTTGAAGTAACGCCTTTTGTTTGCGCTTGATGTTTTCAACTTCACGACGTAATTCGCGATAGGCATTTTGATTTTTCACGGCACCACCACCAGCAAGATCGTAATAAAGAATTGTAGAACTAACAGCAATAATAGCTGCCACTGCTGCCACTGCTGCCACGCGGTAACGTTTCCACAACAAACGAACTTTAGAATCTGACTTTTCCACCACCTTTAGAGGTGATTTATAAACAAACTGTTCTGATTCCATTTCATTATGAATAACCGCCAACTTCTTCTTAAGGTCAGTACGCTCAGCAAAAATCCTAAAAGAATCGGTAATTAGTCGATGATCATCAATAGCGTTAGCCATTTCAGGATCACTTTCGCGCCATTGATCAAAAATACGTAACTCTTCCGGGGTTAATTGCCCCTGACAATAGCGCTCTATTAATTCGTCAGTTTCTCTCTTGTTGGTCATTGTTGTTTCCCGTTTTTTGATACACCTCAAAGAAAGTTTTCTTGAGCCGTTTCAGGCACTTATACTTTTGATTTTTCGCATTGTCAGAATTTGTGTAACCAAACTTCTCGGTGATATCATCCATACTCTGATTATTTAGATAGAAATCTTTCAGAATAGAACGACAAGGTTCTCCGAGGCCCTCCAATGCAACCTGCATGGCATGATACTGATCTTCTTTCTGTTCCATATCCTCCGATTCAACCTGGATAAACTCATCCGTATCGCTTAAATCATCGGTATACCTCGATTTACGCTGCAATTGCTTAAGCCATAATCGGCGGCTAACAGAATAAATGAACGTTTTAATAGTGCAATTCAACTCAAAATCATCCTCCTGCAATTTCTCGTAGAAGACGATGAGCGCCTCCTGATACACATCCTTTGCCTCTTGCAAGGAGCCGCCATTATTTAATACCAAATTCATTATCGTTTGATAATGCTGGCGGTAAACTAATTTGAGCGCCTTTTGGTCACCGCTTTGGAGCGATTGAAGCGTATCCGCTTCGGTGACAGGCAGTACCTGCTTCATGCTGTATAGTCCTTAATTCGGGATAATATAAAAGGTAACCCTTTACTTTGCAAAATTCATCATTTTAACGAGGCCAAAATAAAATTCTTTTAACTTTTAAAAATTGATTATCAATTAATTATAGTTTTCCCAAAGATTTATATCCTAAAATCGGGTTACCAAAATGCGATTCTTGTATTAAGTGTAAGTTTCTAACCAAAAACTCATCTCTTAAAATGAAAAAATTCTTATCATTCCTTGCTGTTGCTACTTTCGTTGTAGCACTATCTTCTTGTGGATCTAAAACAGAAGCTCCTGCTGAAGGAACTGCTGACACTACTGCTGTAGCTGCTACTGTTGATACAGCTGCTGTTGCTGCTACTGTTGATACAGCTGCTGTTACTGTTGATACAGCTGCTGCTCACTAATTACAGCAAGTAAGTAAAAAATAAAAAAGGCTTCGTTTACGAGGCCTTTTTTTATTTTAATTAAATTCCCTTTAAAATTTTCGATTAGTTTGGCTTATCGGCAACCGAGCCGGCTGGAATTTTAATTTTATCTTTAATGATAACACCATTCAAAATTTCGATGTTTATTCCGTCAGATATTCCTGTTTTAAGTACTTGTTTTCGGTAGGTATTCTTGCCCGTTTCTATTTCTACGAACGTAGTATCACCTGAAAACTGAAGAACACTTTCTGAAACCGATAACACATTATCTTTTCTTTCGAGTATAATATCAGCATTCGCAGAATAACCTGCTCGAATAAAATGATTTGAATCAAGTTTAACGGCCGCTTTAATTTGAAATTGGATAGCACCATTTTCGGCAACTCCTTTCGGCGCAATATACTCTAGCTTAGCGCTGAACTTATAATTTTCGATAGCTCCAACCATTAAGATAAGGTCCATTCCCGACTTAATCTTTCCTACCTCCGACTCATCTACTTTCCCCTCGAAAATCATCTCGCCCATATCGGCTACCGAAGCAATAGTTGTTCCTTCATTAAAGGTATTTGATTCAATTACCGAGAAACCTACTTTCACCGGGACATCGAGCACCATCCCCGTGATAGTTGATTTAATTAACGTATTCGTTGCAGAACCAGAACTTTTAGCAACACCGTCTTTAATGAGAGCGAGATTATCTTGTGCCGATTCAAGATCCTCGCGCGCTTGACGCAGGCGAATATCGTATTGTTGAAATTCAGATAAGCTAATGATTTTCTGTGTAAATAGTTTTTGATAGCGATCGAAATCTATCATTGCTTGATCATAATAAATCTGCGATTTATTGACCCGACTTTCTGCTTCGTTTAAGCTGATCATGTTTGGGATGATTTTCACTTTAGCGATGACATCCCCTTTCTTAATCATCTTACCTGCTTCCACATACAATTCATCGATAATACCCGACACTTGCGGCTTAACGAACACTTCACGTCGTGGAACCACTGAACCAGTCGCTACTGTTTTGCGAATAATATTCGTTACTGAAGGATTTTCGGTTTTAAAAACTTCATCGGGTGTATTCGATTTATTATAGAAGAACCATACGGTCCAAACAAAAGAACTCACTAACAATAATAGGAGAACTACTTTAAAGATTTTTTTGAACATAACGAGTTTATATTAATCTGCTCTTAGCGCTTCAACAGGGCTTATAGCAATTGCTTTACGTGCCGGGATCAATCCGGCAAGTGCGCCGGCAATTATTAGGATAGCCAATGCCATTAGTGCCACAGAGACATCAACACCGGGATGAATAAACATTGAATCTTCGGCAACAGGAATTGAATTAGAAACAATTTCAAGAAGTAAAACAGATACAACTAATCCGATATAGCCGGCGATAGCCGTTAAGAAAACACTTTCAACGATTATTTGTCGGACAATTAATGCAGGAGGTGCGCCGATAGCCCTACGAATACCGATTTCTTTCGTTCTTTCTTTAACAATGATGAGCATAATATTACTTACTCCGATAATTCCTGCAAGTAAAGTACCAATACCAACAACCCAAACAAGAATATCGATACCAGAAAATAATCCACTAAGTTTATTAAACTCCTTCTCCATATTCCAATGGCCTATTGCGAGTTGATCTTCGGGTGCAATTTTATGACGATCTCGTAAAACTGCTAATGCTTTATTTTCAGCTACGTTAGCGGGCACTCCTTTTTTTGCAGTTACAGCAAACCATCCTACAACATCACCATAATTAAACGCCTGCTGGAAAGTAGTAAACGGAATATTCACTGTTTCCGATTGCTCTTGTCCGTTTTGCCCACCGGCACTAGGTTTGGTAACACCTATTACTCGGAAGTAAACGCCATTGACACGGATATAATCACCCAAAGGATTTTCTTCAGGATTAAACAAAATTTCGCGAACTCGTTTCCCTATTACGCACACTTTTCGACATTGAAGAATATCATTATAATTAATATAACGTCCGTCGACGAGATCAATTTTTTCGATTTTATTTGCATCGGGATAAATACCCGAAACAGCATAATTACCTGTTTTCAATCCGCGAACTACATTATTTGTACTCCCATAACCACCAAGGCGATTCATTGGTGAAATTATATCTAGTTCGGGGAGTTGTTTTAACGCCCTGAAATCATCATTCGTAAAATTAAAATTGCGTCCGGGTTTCATTCCTTTATACGGCTTCGACGTTTTCTGCGCCCAACAAAAGAAACTATTTGTAGCAGTACCATTAAAGCCGGCGAGGATTCCATTACGCATACCATTCCCAGCGCCAAGCATTACCACCAGCATAAATATTCCCCAATACACACCAAAGCACGTAAGAAATGTACGCAGTTTGTTTTTTTTAATTGTAGCAAATATTTCTTGCCAAGCATCACGATCGAACATAACGGGCAGAATTATTCATCGCGCAAAGCGACTACAGGTTGAATACGAGCGGCGCGAATAGCGGGAAATAATCCCGCGAGTGCACCGGAAATAATTAAGACAATAACAGACCAAATGGCCACTGAAACATCGACTTCGGGGTTTCTAAAAAAATCACTAGGAGGCATTAATTTTTTTGCAACTTCAAGAACGACTGTTCCGAAGAAAAGTCCGACAAAACCGGCGATAGCCGTTATCATTATACTTTCTTGTAAGATCATACTTACGATAGAAGAAGGAGGAGCGCCGATTGCTTTACGTACACCAATTTCATTTGTACGTTCTTTCACTGCGATCATCATAATATTACTAACGCCCACAATGCCCGCAATCAAAGTACCGATACCAATGATCCAAATAAAGATTTTAATTCCGTTCAGCATATTCATAATACGAACATACTCTATGGTGTTATTCCAAACATTTACAGCACTCTCATCTGCAGGATCAAAATTATATTTTTTTGCGAGTAAATGACGAATATCTTTTGCCATTGCTTCGCTACCCTCAACGCCTTCGTTGCCTGTACTCATCCAAATTACATTGAGGTGATTTTGTCCGTTGTATGTACGTTGCGCGGTACTAACGGGAATGTATATACGATCATTATCACCACGACCTTGATCAGTAAATACTCCAATCACTTTAAACTGAATACCTTCTACATTTAAACAATTGCCAATTGGATTTTCCTTCTTAAATATAGCATCGCGCACTGGTTCGCCTATTACACAAACTTTACGAAAACCAGAGATATCGAGGTCGTTAATAAACCGACCGGCGACCACTTTACAATTCTCGAGGTAATTGTGGTCGGGCATACAACTTCTAACCGTAAAAGCACCGGCCTCTTGCTTATAACTCAACGTGCGCATTGAGCGTCCGTCATAAGAAGCTGTGATTTGATAGTCCTTACCTTTCTTTCGGCGAATCAAAGAAAAATCTTCATTCGTTAGTTGAATGATTCGACCGGGTTGAAATCCTCCGTAAGTCATAGACGTTTCTCCGCCATTGATCCAAATAGAATTCACAGCATCACTTTGAAATTGATATTCGGTTCCGTTACGCAACCCTTTTCCCGCGCCTAATAGTACAATCAAAATAAAAATACCCCACGCCACGCTGAAGGCTGTGAGAAAAGTTCTCAAGCGATTAGCGCGCACGGTGGCAAGAATTTCGTACCAGACTTCCTTATCAAACATTATATAAAAAAATTACTCTTGAACGATCAAACCATCTTTGATACGAATGACACGTTGGGTACGTGTAGCCACATCAGGTTCGTGGGTAACAATGATAACTGTAACTCCTTGTTTATGAATATCGGTAAGCAGATCCATGACCTCGAGCGTGGTCCCAGAATCAAGTGCACCTGTAGGCTCATCGGCAAGGATAACTTTCGGTTTAGTGATGAGTGCGCGAGCAATAGCAACACGTTGTTTTTGTCCGCCCGACATTTCATTCGGAGAATGATTAGCCCAATCTTTCAAACCGACACGATCGAGATATTCGAGCGCCAATTTATTGCGCTCTTTACGACTTACATTCTGATAATACAGAGGAAGCGCAACATTCTCTACTGCATTTTTAAATGAAAGAAGATTGAATGATTGGAAAACAAAACCTAAAAATTGATTACGAAAAAACGCTGACTTCGTAGGATTAAGATATTTAATTAAAGTATCATTCAAGCGATAGTCGCCGGAATCATATTCATCGAGGATACCGAGGATATTGAGCAAAGTAGATTTTCCCGAACCGGAAGAACCCATAATAGCAACCATCTCACCAGCATCGATAGAAAGATCGATCCCTTTAAGGACATGCATAGCGCCGTTACCCATACGGTACGACTTGTGAACATTAGTCAACGAAATCATATAAAGTGCGTGATTTATCAAAAATAGATAACCTTAGCCAATAAACATTATGTATTCGAAGAATAGTAGTAAACGAAAGACCAAAGCGAAAAATTGCGGGATGAGCCGTTAGGGTGATTTGAAGATGAGACAATTTGATAATTTGATAATGTAAGATCCGGGTTCTAATAAACAAACACGGAATTACTCAACGAATATTTTCAATATCAATATGCCAATACGGGGCTAAGCCATTTTTCAGTTTCTTCGAGGGAGAGGCCTTTACGTTTTGCGTATTCTTCTACTTGATCTTTTGCAATTTTTCCTAATCCGAAATAATGCGCATCGGGATGTGCGAGATATAATCCGCTAACCGCAGCAGTAGGCACCATTGCTAAACTTTCGGTGAGGTAAATTCCTGTTGATTTTTCTACATCGAGCAATGAGAAGAGTTGATTCTTTTCGGTATGATCGGGTTGTGCGGGATAACCCGGCGCCGGACGAATACCGCAATACTCTTCCTTAATCAATTGCTCTTTGCTTAGATGTTCTTCGGCAGCATATCCCCAGAATTCGGTACGCACGCGTTCATGCATACGTTCTGCGAAAGCTTCTGCGAGACGATCGGCGAGGGCTTTTAACATGATTGCGCTATAATCATCGTTATCATCTTCAAATTTTTTCACGCGAGCATCGATACCACCACCGGTTGTTACAGCGAAAGCACCGATATAATCTCGCTTCCCTGTTAACTTAGGAGCGATAAAATCAGACAATGCCACATTTGCTTGCCCTTCGGGCTTTTTAGTTTGTTGACGTAAAGTATGAAACTTAGAGATTACCTTTTCACGTGAATCATCGGCATATACTTCGACATCATCACCAACAGCATTCGCGGGATATAATCCGATAACGGCATTCGCTTGCAACCATTTCTCATCAACAATTTTCTTCAACATCTGTTGAGCATCGTTAAACAATTTCGTTGCTTCAATGCCTTTCTCAGGATCCGATAAAATTTTGGGATAAGACCCTTTCATCTCCCAGCTATGGAAGAAAGGAGTCCAGTCGATATAAGAAACCAACTCACCCATCGGATAATCAACAAACGCTTTATTACCTATAAATGCAGGTGTTGCGAGATTAAAATCATTCCAGTTAATGACAGATTGATTTTTTCTTGCCTCTGTTACCGGGATATATTTATTCATTGCATTAGCACCTGCATGTTGCACACGAATACGTTCATAGTCCTCATTAATTTTCCTCACGAATTCATCGCGATTATCTTTCGAAATAAGCGAACCCACAACAGGCACACTTCGCGAAGCATCATTGACATGCACGACAGGATATTCATAATGCGGAGCAATTTTAACGGCGGTATGCACACGAGAAGTAGTAGCGCCACCGATCATCAACGGAATTTTAAATCCACGGCGTTGCATTTCCTTCGCAACATGCACCATTTCATCAAGAGAAGGAGTGATTAATCCGCTGAGGCCGATCACATCTACTTCCTCTTCAATAGCGCGCTGTAAAATTTTATCGGCGGGCACCATTACACCAATATCTATAATCTCATAATTATTACATGCAAGCACAACGCCTACAATATTTTTACCAATATCATGCACATCACCCTTCACTGTAGCCATCAAAATTCTACCCGCCTTAGAGGCACCTTCCGACTTTTCAGCTTCGAGATAGGGCAACAAATAAGCAACCGCCTTTTTCATTACGCGAGCGCTTTTCACCACTTGAGGTAAGAACATTTTACCTGCACCGAATAAATCACCTACCACATTCATTCCATCCATCAAAGGACCTTCAATCAGGTGCAAAGCTTTTTCATATTTGCCGCGCGCTTCTTCCACATCTTGATCAATATATTCGACAATTCCTTTTACAAGTGCATGTTTCAAACGATCTTCAACAACATCATTTCTCCACTCTTCATCGCGCTCCATTTTTTTACCCGCGCCTTTAATCTGCTCGGCATATGTAATTAATCTTTCGGTGGCATCATCACGACGATCGAACAACACATCCTCTACGCGTTCGAGTAATTCATTAGGAATTTCATCGTACACTTGAAGTTGCCCAGGATTCACAATACCCATATCCATACCACGCTTAATAGCATGATATAAAAACGCAGCATGTATAGCTTCACGCACGTGATCATTACCACGGAACGAAAACGAAACATTACTTACCCCGCCACTTACTTTTGCATACGGTAAATTTTTCTTAATCCATTCAGTAGCTTCGAAGAAATCGAGCGCATTACGACGGTGTTCATCCATTCCTGTCGCAACAGGAAAAATATTAGGATCGAAAATAATATCTTGAGGTGGAAATTTTATTTTCTCAGTTAATATTTTGTAAGCACGTTCACAAATTTGAATACGGCGTTCAAAAGAATCTGCTTGACCATCTTCATCGAAGGCCATTACGATTACTGCTGCACCGAAGCGACGAATAATATTAGCATGTTGGATGAAAGCATGTTCGCCTTCCTTCAAAGAAATAGAGTTAACAATACTTTTACCTTGGGTACATTTCAATCCTGCTTCAATCACGTGGAACTTCGACGAATCGATCATGATTGGAAGTTTAGAGATATCGGGTTCAGAAGCGATAAGATTCAAGAATTGCACCATAGCCGCTTCTGAATCAAGCATCCCTTCGTCCATATTAACATCAATAGCTTGCGCACCGCCTTCCACTTGATCGCGAGCGATAGCCAAAGCCTCTTCATATTGATTGTCGGCAATAAGTCGAGCGAATTTTCGGCTACCCGTTACGTTAGTCCTTTCACCAACGTTCATGAAATTACTTTCGGGGCGAAGAGTAACCGCTTCTAATCCGCTGAGATGCAACAAATGATCACGCTCAGGAAGCAAACGCGGCTTCACAGTTTTAGCGATAGCAGCAATTTCGCGTATATGATCGGGAGTAGTACCACAACAGCCACCTACGATATTTAAGAAACCACTCACAAGAAAATCCTTCACTTGATGTCCCATAGCATGCGGAGTTTCATCATACTCACCAAACTGATTTGGGAGACCTGCATTCGGATAAGCAGAAATAAAGAAAGGCGCTTTGTTAGATAACTCCTCAAGATAGGGACGCATCTCTTTAGCACCGAGAGCGCAATTTAATCCGATACTTAATAAATCGACATGAGAAACCGAATTTAGGAATGCCTCAACTGTTTGTCCGCTGAGTGTGCGTCCGGAAGCATCGGTAATAGTTCCCGATATCATCACCGGAAGACTAGTATTCAACTGCTCTTGCACCACTTGAATGGCATACAAAGCAGCTTTTGCATTTAACGTATCGAATATTGTTTCGATTAATAAAAGATCAGAACCGCCTTCAATTAAACCTTTCACCTGGGTAGAATAAGCATCAACGAGTTGATCGAAAGTAACGGCACGATAGCCGGGATCATTCACATCGGGTGATAAAGAAGTAGTACGATTTGTGGGTCCAATAGCGCCTGCTACAAACTTCGGGCATTCGTTACCGTTAGCCTTCTCATAGAAAGAGATCGCTTCTTTGGCAAGCTTTGCCGACTCGAAATTAATTTCGTAGGCGAGCTCCTCCATTTTATAGTCGGCGAGTGAAATTACTTGAGCAGAAAAAGTATTTGTTTCAATAATATCGGCACCTGCATTTAGATATTCGAAATGTATATCTCGAATAATATCGGGTCGCGTAAGACTAAGTAAATCATTATTCCCTTTTACATCATGCGGCCAAGAAGCAAAGCGATCACCACGATAACCCTTTTCATCTAATTGATAGCGCTGAATCATGGTGCCCATAGCACCATCGATTACTAGAATTCTTTTTACTAGTTCAGATTGAATATTCTTTTTCATATGTAAGCGGGCAGCCAGAAAATAAAAAATCTCCTCCGGCGTGCCGACAGAGATTTATAGTTTAAGTAGTATAACTAGATCTTCCGGCACTTATCTATTCCCGATGAACAGGGACAGGATGTGGCACCTTCTTTTACAAGGGTTGCCAAGGCATCAATGGGCTCAGTCCCTCCGCCTTTCAAGATAAGTGCTTCGATTTTTTTCGAATTTTGAGTAAGAACTGAGACAAAGGTAGAATACTTTAGAATAAGTCTTAATAAAGTCGCCAAAAAATATTCACAGGGGAAAGTCAATAAATAGACGTTTTAGAATCGCTAGTTAATATGAAGAAAACGACAAATTTCGCGGTAAATCGTTTAAATGATGAATGAAAAGCTACCTTTGCAATCCTTCTTTAAAAATTATTGCAACTATTATGAAGAAATTATTACTTAACATTTTGGTTTTCAGCCTTCTTGGACTGAATAGCTTCGGGCAAACCGCAGAACGAGCTAATTCGATCGGCCTCGTAGGCGGAGTTTCACAATACAACGGTGACTTAGGACAGGGATTCTATGGTTCTGGACAAGCAAATTATTCTCATATCGGAATAAGCTACAGTCGCTATATTACATCAAAAGCTGATTTTTCAACCAACTTAACGTATGGATCATTAGGTTATATTGAAAATGCTAACAAGCGTTTCTGTGCGAATCAAATTCAATGGAATGCACACGTACGTTTAAATGCATTTAATCAAGATACACATAAATTTCTTCCATATATACATGGCGGCATTGGGTTCCAATATTTACAAGGGAAATACACACCTGAAGGAACTGATTTCTTTGTGCCATTTGGAACTGGGATTCGTTACAGAATTAATGATTTATTCAACGTACAATTACAAGAGACGTTTATCTATACGGATCACGACACACGTGATTATGAAGCGCGTTCGAATAACGATTCATACCTAATGCATAGTCTTAGCATAACAATGAATTTTGGAAAAGTAAAAGACTCCGACAATGATGGTATATCTGACAAAAACGATAAATGTCCGAATACACCTGCAGGCGTTAAAGTTGACATTAACGGATGTCCATTAGACCGCGACGGCGATGGCATTTTAGATACTGAAGATAAATGTCCAGATGTAAAAGGAACTATTGCAACGAAAGGATGTCCTGACAAAGACAATGATGGCATTGCTGATGCGGATGATAAATGTCCAGAAGTAGCAGGAACATTAGAATTACAAGGCTGTCCTGATCGTGATGGAGACGGAATTACCGATGCGGAAGATAAATGTCCAGATGTAAAAGGATTAAAAGAACTATTTGGATGTATTGACACAGATGGAGACGGAATCATAGACCCTTCTGATAATTGTCCTAGCATAGCGGGTACCATCAAGATGAATGGATGTCCGGATAAAGATGACGACGGTGTAGTTGATGCAGAAGATAATTGTCCGGAAGTAGCGGGACCAATTAGCAATAAAGGATGTCCAGAATTAAGCGAAGCCGACATAAAAACATTCAACAAAACGATCAAAATTGTTTACTTCGAAACAGGAAAAGACGTTGTCCGCAAAGCGTATAACGGGAACCTAGATAAATTAGCAACACTATTGAAGTCAAACCGCAATTACAGAATAGTAATTGACGGGAATACCGATAATGTTGGTGATGCTACAAACAATGCAACACTTTCGCAAAAAAGAGCGGATGCAGTTAAATCTTATTTAGTTGCTAAAGGAGTTGATGCAAGCAGAATGAATGTAATTGGAAACGGAGATAGCAAGCCTGCTGCACCGAATACAACAGACCGTAACAAAGCAAAAAATCGTCGTGTAGAATTCAACTTGGCGAAATAATAAAAAGTAAAAAACAAAAAAGCTGCTTCGGTAACGGAGCAGCTTTTTTTTGCTTAAAAAAAGTTAGTACGTAAGTTAAATATGAAAGAAGTTTGGTGCTTAAAAGAAATAAACTGACTAAAAGCACAAAAAGAGGTGACAATATTAAAAAAACAATAACCACACAGAGACGTTTTTTAGTATTTTTGCACATTATGATACAAGAGCAATTAAAAGAAATTTCTGATCGTAGGGATGCTCTGAGGAGGCATCTTTGACGTCGATAACCGACTTCAACAAATTGCGCAGGAAGAACAACTGACACATGCACCTGATTTTTGGGATGACCCAAAGCGCGCGGAACAGATTTTAAAAAATGTTAATTTAAAGAAAGAATGGACGAATGCTTTTCAAGAAGTATCATCGTCGATTGAAGATCTTTCGGTACTATTTGAATTTCAAAAAGCAGGAGAAGCAACCGAAGAGGAAGTAGACACTGCATATGCTACAACTGTTAAGTTAGCAGAAGAATTAGAATTCAAAAACATGTTAAGTGGTGAAGAAGATCGCTTAAGTGCGGTACTAACTATTAATTCCGGAGCAGGCGGAACGGAGAGTCAAGATTGGGCATCGATTTTACTTCGCATGTATTTACGTTGGGCTGAACGACACAACTATAAAGTAACAGAGATTGACTATCAAGATGGAGATGGGGCTGGTATTAAATCAGCAACGTACGAAATTGAAGGGAATTTTGCATACGGATATTTAAAAAGTGAAAATGGCGTACATCGATTAGTGAGAATATCGCCGTTCGATTCGAATGCACGTAGACACACCTCCTTTGCATCGGTATATGCTTATCCATTAATTGACGACGAAATCAATATTGAAATCAAAGATGCTGACATTTCGATTCAAACATCGCGATCGGGAGGAGCAGGAGGACAAAACGTAAATAAAGTAGAAACGAAAGTGCAATTAACGCATCATCCCACTGGAATAGTTGTTGTTTGTCAAGTAGAACGTACACAAGGGGGAAATAAAGAAAGAGCGATGCAGATGTTACGATCACAGCTCTACGAATTAGAATTAAGAAAACGAAACGACGCAAAGCAAGCAACAGAAAACAGTAAGAAAAAAATAGAGTGGGGAAGTCAGATACGGAGTTATGTTTTACATCCGTACAAACTAGTAAAAGACAACCGTACCGACTATGAAACCTCCGATACTGGAGCAGTATTAGACGGAGAGATTGATGAATTCATTAAAGCATTTTTGATGGAAAATTCGGAGGTGGGATAACGAGGTTTACGGTTTGCGGTTGGCTGACACGATTCAAGGAGTAAAACATAGTGTGATAGTTATGATATAGATTGAAATTGCAACTTACAATACCAAAAAATAGAGTACAAAAGTTAAAAACAAAAATTCCTTAGTCTTATAAACGAACGATTAAATAAGGTTAAGACAAAAAACCATACAATGAATTACCGCATAGAAAAAGACACGATGGGAACAGTGCAGGTTCCAGCGAATGTTTACTGGGGAGCGCAAACACAACGCTCTATTGAAAATTTCAAGATTGCACAAGACATAAATAAGATGCCGAAAGAAATTATTCGTGCATTTGCCATATTAAAAAAAGCAGCAGCAATTACGAACTTCGAAGCAGGTATCTTAACAAAAGAAAAATGTGATTTAATTGGTCAAGCATGTGATGAAATATTAGCAGGTCAATTAGCTGATCAGTTTCCATTAGTAGTATGGCAAACAGGATCGGGAACCCAAAGCAACATGAACATAAATGAAGTAGTTGCATACCGTGCTCACGTATTACAAGGAGGTGATTTAATGGACGAGAAGAAAGTTGTTCATCCAAATGATGATGTAAACAAATCACAATCATCGAATGATACCTTTCCGACCGCTATGCACATTGCTGCATATAGTATATTAATGGAAACCACATTGCCTGGATTACGACAGTTAAGAGATACCCTTGCAGCGAAGTCGAAAGAATTCATGCACATTGTAAAAATAGGAAGAACACATTTAATGGATGCTACTCCATTAACACTAGGACAAGAACTAAGCGGATACGTATCACAATTAACGCATGGAATTCGTGCCATTGAAAACACACTACCACATTTAGCAGAATTAGCGTTAGGAGGAACAGCAGTAGGCACGGGAATTAATACACCGAAAGGTTATTCTGAAAACGTAGCGACCAACATTGCTAAGTTATCGGGACTACCCTTTATAACAGCAGAAAATAAATTTGAAGCATTAGCGGCACACGATGCCATTGTTGAATCACATGGGGCATTAAAAATGGTAGCTGTAAGCTTAATGAAAATCGGCAATGATATTCGTTTATTAGCATCGGGACCTCGATGTGGGATTGGGGAATTATTTATTCCCGACAACGAGCCAGGTTCCTCAATAATGCCAGGCAAAGTAAATCCTACGCAATGTGAAGCCATGACAATGGTTGCCGCACAAGTTATGGGAAATGATGTTGCGATAGGAATTGGAGGAGCATCAGGACATTTTGAACTAAATGTATTTAAACCAGTAATGATCTACAATTTTCTTCACTCAGCAAGATTAATAGGAGATGTTTGTGTATCATTTAACGATAAATGCGCAATAGGCATTGCTCCGATAGAAGAGAACATTAAGAACAATCTTAACAACTCATTGATGCTAGTAACATCATTAAACACACATATTGGATATTACAAAGCTGCCGAGATTGCACAAACGGCGCATAAGCAAGGCAAGACACTAAAAGAAACTGCAATTGAATTAGGCTACTTAACATCAGAGCAATTTGATGAATGGGTAGATCCGCTAACAATGGTAGGAGAACTTATTAAAAACTAAAAGATGTCGTCGAAAACGATAATACGCAATGTCGGTATAGTGAATGAAGGACTCATTCGCCATACCGACATTTGCATTAAAGAAGGGCGCATTGAACGTATTGGAAACATCCCATCGAGCCCTGAAAACTACACTGAAATCAACGGGGAGCAATTGCATTTACTTCCTGGTTGCATTGACGATCAAGTACATTTTCGTGAACCTGGCTTAACGCACAAGGGAGAAATTTATACTGAATCAAGAGCTGCAATTGCTGGAGGCATTACTACTTATATGGAAATGCCGAATACAAATCCGCAAACAACAACGCAAGCATTACTTCAAGATAAATACAACCGTGCTGCAGAGTGTTCACTTGCTAATTACTCATTTTTTATGGGCGTTACGAATCACAATTTTGAGGAAGTCGTAAAAACAAATCCGAAGAATGTGTGTGGCATAAAAATTTTTATGGGATCGAGTACAGGCGACATGTTAGTAGATGACCGACATTTATTAAACAAACTATTTGCCGAAGCGCCAACATTAATTGCGGTGCATTGTGAAGACGAAAGAACAATAAAAGAAAATCTTGCAAACGCAATTAATAAATATGGAGATGCTATTCCTATGGAAGAGCATCCAATTATCAGAAGTGCGGAAGCCTGTTACAAATCCTCCTTTTTAGCAAAATCACTTGCCGAAAAACATAATAGCAGATTACACATCCTTCATATATCAACCTCTATAGAAACTGAATTATTCAGAAATGATATTCCTTTAAGCGAAAAAAAAATTACTGCGGAAGCGTGTATACATCATTTATGGTTTAGTGATGAAGATTACAAAACCAAGCAAGAATGGATAAAATGGAATCCAGCTGTAAAAACAAAAAATGACCGCGAAGCAATTCGCAAAGCTCTATTAGACGATCGTATTGACATAATTGCAACAGATCATGCGCCACACACTATGGCAGAAAAAAAGCAAAAGTATGGGTCATGTCCATCGGGAGGGCCATTGGTACAACATGCGCTCCCTGCCCTACTCGACTTTGTAAAAGAAGGGTGGATTTCAATAGAGAAAGTAGTTGAAAAGACAAGTCATTCGCCAGCCATTTGTTTTCAGATACATGAAAGAGGTTTTATTAGAGAAGGTTATTTTGCAGACTTAGTACTTGTGAATTTAAACAAGCCCACTATAGTGAACAAAGAAAACATTCTTTACAAATGTGGATGGTCGCCATTTGAAGGGCATACATTTTCATCAGCAATAGAAAGCACTTTTGTAAATGGGCATTTAGCCTATTCGAATGGAGTATTTAATGAAAATAAAATAGGGCAACGCATAACATTTAATCGATAACATGAATAATACATTCATTCAATTCCTTTTGATTTCCAGCATACTTTTAACGGCATCTTGTTCGCAGCAAAAAGAAGAAATTCCTTCTAATGTAATGCCTCAAAAAAAGATGATAGCAGTTCTTGCTGCCGTACATTATACGGAAGCCACAATTCAGCTACGCAATTTAAACTACTCTGATAGCACTCGAAAAATTGCCTATGGCTATTACAAAGAAGTTTTTCAACGAAATAAAATAACACCTCAACAATTTAAAGAAAGTTTTACATGGTATAAAAATCATCCAGAAGTGATGAAAGAATTATACAAGGCCGTGATTACAAATTTAAGCGAAGAGCAAACAAAAAAAAGAAAATAAAAAAGGGTCGGCTAAAAAGTCGACCCTTTCATTTTTATTTCTTGAGATAAGTGTCTAGCCATTCGAAAAAAACACGTTGCCAAAGAATACTATTTTGTGGCTTTAGAATATGATGACCTTCATCAGGGAAATACAAGAAACGAGAAGGTATATTATTCATCTGGGCAGCTGTAAAGGCTTCAATTCCTTGATTAAGCGGAACGCGAAAATCTTTTTCATTATGAATTACTAAGATGGGGGTATCCCAATTTTTAATAAATCTATTCGGAGAAAACTGTTGATAGCTTTTTGGTTGAGGCGTATTCCAATAAGGGCCATCCATATCGTGATTAGCAAAGAACAATTCTTCTGTACACAAGAATTCCGACTCTAGGTTAAACACTCCGCAATGCGAAATAAAAGCCTTGAAACGTTTATTGTGATGTCCGGCAAGCCAATACACGCTATAGCCACCGAAACTCGCCCCAACAGCCCCTAAGCGGTCTTTATCTACATACGGCTCCTTGCTTACATCATCAATTGCGGACAAAAGATCATTCATTGCCTGACCACCCCAATCACCTTTAATTTCATCATTCCATTCTTCACCGAAAGATGGTAATCCGCGTCGATTAGGAGCAACTACGATATATCCATTAGCGGCCATTAAACTAAAATTCCAACGATACGAGAAAGATTGACTAACTACACTTTGCGGCCCCCCTTGACAGAACAATAATGTAGGATATTTTTTTGCCGGATTAAAATCAGGAGGATATACCACCCAAACAAGCTCTTCTTTACCATCAGTAGTTTTCACCATTCGTTTCACTACATTACTCTTTTTCACCCCGCCCCAAACAGGATCCGTTACATTTGTAATTCTAGTAGGGGCCCCGGTAGTCAAATTAATGGAATACAATTCAGAAGGCATAGTCATATCTACTCGAGAAGCGACAACATTAGCATTTTTTCCCATACCCGATACCGTTATTTCATTGTAATCGGCCTGATCAAACGTTAATTGTTTAATTGGTGTTTTACATTTAGAATCCAAATCATATGAAAAAACTTGATGCGTTGCGTATATAGGCGAAAGGAAATATAGCATTTTAGAATCGGCTGTCCATTCAACAGCTTCCACATTATAATCGAATTTAGTAGTAAGGTCTATCCTTTTTTTGTCAGCAAAATTATAAACGAACAAGCGATTACGATCTGACTCATATCCGGGTGTTTCCATGCTATGCCACAAAATATTTTTACTATTGGGGGACCAAACCGGATCGTTATCATAACCATTCATTCCTTCGGTAAGGTTCGTTGTTTTGCCGGAAGCAACATCATACAAATAGATGTCAGAATTTGTACTTACAGCATCCTCCTTCCCCCATAACTTCTTAGAAGTATAAGCTAATGTTTTGCCATCAGGAGAAAAAGCAATTTGCTCATCACCGCCAAAAGGACCTGTAGGAGAATCCCAGCGTTCGCCTGCCATAATATCTGTAGGCGTTCCTATAAATTTCCCATTCGCATAATTTACAACAAAAACGTGGCTATAAGCGTAATCATGCCACGCATTCCAATGTCGGAACATAAGTCCATCAATAATTCGTGCACCATCCGTTTTTGGTAAATCGGGATAAATTTCACTAGGTTTCTTATCGAGTTTAACGTCAGCAGAAAACCAAACAGACCCTAACGTTCCTGCATATCCGAAATTACTAATACCACCCAAAATAAATGAAACTTGTGACTTTCCAGAACCATCAGGATTCATTTCCCATAGTTGACTATCGCCATTTTTATCATTCTGAATAAATCCTATTTTTTTTCCATCGGGACGCCAGCGAGCTGCCCCTTCATCTTCTGAAGAGCTTGCTAATGCTATAGGATTTGCTCCTTGAGGAGCAACAGCATAAATATCACCCTGACTTTTATTTGAAGGAACATCATAATTTCGGACATTAAAAAGTACCATCTTTCCGTCTGGGGAAAGGCGAGGATCAGAAACGCGTCCGAGCTTCCACAATAATTCGGGCGTTACTACAGTTTGAGCATGTAGCAACAAAGTAAATGCAGATAATACTGCGATAGATACTAATTTTTTCATATTTAAGTTGTAAACAGTTCAAATTTCAGAAAAAAAATCATAGTTCCATATTATTATAGACAAACGAGCTATCTAGCTCGACAACCTTACCTGACGAAGGATTTTCCATTCGTAAATTTCCTATAGCAACTCTCACAAGACGCAAAGTAGGGAAACCGACAGCGGCAGTCATTTTACGTACTTGACGATTTTTCCCCTCAGTAAGCGAGAGCTCAATCCAAGTATCAGGAACAGTTTTACGATATCGGACAGGAGGAAAACGTTCGGGCAAATCGGGGGTGTCAATTTTAGTTGCTTTGGCAGGACGCGTAACATGATTTTTTCCCTCAACTTTAATTACAACACCTTTCATTAATTTCACTATTGCATCATCCGTAATTATCCCTTCCACTTGTATTAAATAAGTACGCCAATGTCCATTTCTCGGATGAAGCAGCTTCTGATTTAAACGAGTATCATTCGTTAAGATTAATAGTCCTTCACTATCTGCATCAAGTCGACCAACAGGATAAACATCCTTTGGAAATTCAAACAAAGTGCTTAACCCCTTCTTATTGCCTTCTTCAGTAAACTGAGAAAGCACATTAAATGGTTTATAGATTAAAAAGTACCTAAACATAAATACAAAGATGATAAAATGTAATGAAAGAAAAACAAAGCAAACTAATCTTGAAACTCATCGCCCTTAAGCGCCGACCAAACTAAATCAGACTCAAATCCACGCGACACCAAATAATTTGCAAGTTTATATTTTCTTTTAAATGGCTCCTTCTCCTTCTCTTCGTCTTCTCTTTTTTTCAGAACTTTACGCATGCCATTCAAATAATCATGATCACTAATAAGATTCAACGCTTTTTTAATACAATAATCAGATACACGCTTATGCTTCAATGCTATTTTAATTTTTTCTTTACCCCAATTCAATTGACGAAATTTACCTCCGGCGAAAGCGATAGCAAAACGTTCCTCATTTAAAAAACCATCTGAAATTACTCTAGAAATAATTTGCTCAACATCGGATTGATGCAAGCCATAATCATACAATTTATCGCGCACCTCTTGTTGGCTACGCTCTTGAAAAGCACACCATCGACATATCTTTACAAAAGATTGTTCGGGCGTAAACGTTTTTTTATTTCGCTTCTCCTCCATCGAGAATTACATTCTTATCGTTACGAAAAATATTCAATTAGGAATCGCGGCTATTAATTTTTTTGTATAATCTGATTTAGGATTATTATACACATCTTCGGCATTACCAAGTTCCTCAATTTTCCCTTTATTCATAACAAGAATTCGATCACTCATATATCGAACAACTGATAAATCATGAGAGATGAAAATATACGTTAATCCTTGTTCATTCTTCAACTGATTCAATAAATTAAGTACTTGAGCTTGAACGGAAACGTCGAGTGCTGAAACAGACTCATCGCAAATAATAAATTCAGGATTAAGCGACAACGCTCTAGCGATACAAACACGCTGTCGTTGACCACCAGAAAACTGGTGAGGATACCGATCAAAATGATCCTCTAACAAGCCAACCTTTAAAAGTAATTCTTTAACCTTCTTTTTTCGATTCGTATCATTCTCGTATAAACCATGCACCTGCATTGGCTCCATGATGGCGGCTCCAACAGTCATGCGTGGATTTAGACTTGAATACGGGTCTTGAAATATCAATTGCATTTGTTTACGCAAAGCTCTCAACTTTTTAGAATCAAGATCTCTGATTTTTATTCCATTATAAATAACATCGCCAGATGTGGGTTCTATCAACCGAAGTATAGATCGACCTAACGTAGTTTTACCACAGCCCGATTCACCAACTAATCCTAAAGTTTCTCCTGGATACACTTCGAACGATACATGGTCAATCGCCTTCACTAACTGTGTTGCCTTACCGAAAATATTTTTTTTAGTAGCAAAATTCAGTTCAAGGTTATGCACAGAGAGCAATGGCTTTTTTTTATAAATATTTTCTCTACGTTTACTATTAATTGAAGGATCCGCTTTTAAATTAGCGAGCAAATCGTTAATTTTCATTCCGGTTTCAGAGAAGCCGCCATCGGCATTCACCTTCATAAAATCAGAAATCACAGGAAGCCGTTGTAATCCCACATGATTAACGGGTCGACATGCCAACAAACCTTTGGTATATGGATGTGTAGGATTATTTAAAATATCAATAGCGTTACCTTCTTCAACAACATTGCCTTTATACATCACGAGCACCTGATCTGCAATTTGAGAAATGACACCCAAATCATGGGTAATGAAAACAATTCCCATACCTGTTTCCTGCTGCAACTCTTTCAACAAATCAAGAATAGCTGCCTGTACAGTCACATCGAGTGCCGTAGTTGGCTCATCAGCAATTAATATTCGTGGATTACAGGAGATCGCCATTGCGATCATCACACGTTGTTTTTGCCCGCCAGAAATCTGATGAGGATACGCATCGAACATCTCCTCTGGTCGTGGTAGTTTTACTTTTTTAAATAAGCTAATGGTTTCAGTTTTAGCCTGACTTTTCGATACTTTTTTATGCAATCGAATAACTTCGGCAACCTGATCTCCGCACGTAAAAACGGGATTCAATGACGTCATTGGCTCTTGAAATATCATTGCAATTTCATTGCCTCTATATTTCCTAATATGAGATGAAGAAAGCGCTAATAAATCAACTTCCTCGCCTGATTTAGAACTAAGAACTGCTGAACCTGAGGTGATTCTTCCTGGAGGTTCTGCAATTAGTCGCATAAGCGACAAAGAAGTCACCGATTTTCCTGACCCAGACTCTCCAACAATACCCAAGGTTTGTCCTTCCCTTATTGAAAACGAGATATTATTCACTGCAACAAAATCTCGTTCATCGTTTTTAAAAACGGTAGTTAGATTACTAACCCGTAATAAAACATTTGTATCAATTGTCGACATCAGGGGTGAAAATTAATCAAAAGATTTTAAATATTGATTTCATATAGTGTGATTAGCCCACCCTAAAAAAAGAACGGCTCCCTTTTGGGGAGCCGTTTCTTTTTAATGATCGTTATTTGAACGACTAATTAATTAGTCACAAATACTTTGATTTGTTCAGTACGATCGTTCATTTGCAATTGTAA
>CAIRUC010000069.1 GCA_903881665.1 uncultured Bacteroidota bacterium
ATTAATAGCATCGTAATCGCAAGGATATCCTGCAAAATCGACAGGCATAATTACTTTTGTTTTAACAGTAATAGATTTACGAATATTTTCAACGTTGATATTAAAATCATCAGCATTCACATCAACCAACACAGGCGTTGCACCACAATGCACAACAACATTCGCTGTTGCAGAGTAGGTATAGGCCGGTAAAATTACTTCATCACCTTCTTTTACTCCAAACCATCGAAGCATAATTTCGAGTCCTGCAGTTGCCGAATTCAAACATAACGTAGCTGGATTTCCATTGTAAGCTGATAAATTTTTCTCAAACTGCTTAGTTCTTGGTCCGGTTGTTATCCAACCCGATTTTAACGTAGCAACTACTTCATTAATAATTTCATCGTCGATGTGAGGAGGGGCGAAGGGGATGAGGGACATAGTTAATTTGATAATGGGTTAATGTGCTAATTTGATGATTTGATGATTTGATAATTTAATCGCGAAGAGGTCCCTGATCCCGAAGTTTCGGGACTCGAAGGGCTTCGCGATGTGCTAATGTGACAATTTGCTAGTTGAATGAATTTTTCTACCAAAGATGCTAATCATAAGTGCAAAGAAGATGGCTCCGCGTTGCGCTTCGAGCATCGATTCGGTTAAACAATTCAATGCAAAAATAAATAACAACATCAATAATAACGGGTGATAACTATTGCGCATTAACCAAGGCACTTTAATGGCTAATACAAACAACAGCAATCCGATTATTCCAAGTGTTAAGAATGATTGCAAGTATTGATTATGGGTGTTTAATGATTTCTCGTATCCGTATGCAAAATGATGTTCATGATAGGTTGTATTTAAAACGTCTTTCACATCGCCAGTTCCTGTCCCTATCAACCAGTATTGAGGTACTATTGAAATCGTTTCTTTCCAGATTTCCATTCGTCCCGTAGTACTGTTGTAAGATGTTTCACCACTGGTATGTTCCTTCTGAATCGCATTTTCTACTTGAGCAAATCGGTTACTGTATTTAAGTAAAACCGTTTGTGTGATCAAAGCAACACTTATCACAACGAGAAAAGGATAAATAAATCGAAATCCCGCCTTTTTTCTCCAATACAACAATATCATCACAAATAATGAAATAAACGCTGTGGCTTCTGCGGTGCGCGCCGACAATAAGACAATAAATACAAATAAAATAATCATTATCGCAGCACCCATCCAGATGGTTCGCCGATGAGTTGATAAAAGCATTTCATGAAAAACAAAAAGCAGCGCCGCATTTAAGTACAAACTAAAATAGGTAGGATGCATTATTGCACTCGATAATTCAGAATAAAAGTAAACGGTAAAGGGTTCACCATGTAAAAACCTTCTCGTAGCAATGAATAATAACAAGGCACACGATATTAGTATTCCTCCAATAAAATATCGTCTCACTTTATTAATTAAACGATCGTCAAGTTGATAGGATGAAATTATTACTGGCAACAATAAAAAGGTTAATTTGATTTGTAAGTCTAATCCCGCCTGCGCATAGTTGTTCGTCCAAAGTAAACCTGCAACATGAAGCAAATAAAATAGGGGAAGTATCCACAAATATTTTTCATTCTTAAAATTACGGATCATTAAATTTCTTTGCTCTGTATTTATCAATGAAATTAAACCAATAACAATCCAACATGCAATTGCTCCGCTCAAAAAAAACGAAAACAACAAACAGGATAAAACCAGTAAATTATTTTTCAAATTAGCAAGCATCGTAATTGATTTCATAAGTTTTTGTTTTTAATCAATCCGATAATAAATCCCAACCCATAACTCAAATGTAAAATAAAAAATGCTGGAATAGCTAATAATTTTACCACCCACTTTTCTTTACTGATTAAAGCTGCTGCGGTAATCAGCATTAGATATATAAAGAGAAATAAAAACCAAAAGTTAAAAATCAATCCAACAGGAAGAGATAATAAATAAACACAAAAAAACGCAGGAATCAAATGTCGTAGTTTGACCGAACCTTTAACTTTTTTCAAAACTGCAGGCTTATACAATCCGTATTTAAAATACTGTTTAAACAATCCCGAATAAGAATCACGAACATAATACACTGAAGAGATTTCAGGGATCATTAAAATTTTAAAACCTAAGGAATTAATTCGATAATGAAATTCATCATCTTGATTGACAGGTAAACTTTCATCCATCAGTCCTGCCTGCTCTATCATACTTCTTCGGTAGATTGCAAAGGCAACGCTATCGACGTATTTACGCTCGTTAGATGTTCTGAATTCGGTATTACCAACACCGGCCTTTGACTGCATTGCAACAGCAATTCCTTTTCCTGTTAATGTCTTTCCTTCTTGCTGCAATGGTCCGCCAACGGCATCACATGAGTTTGTATTAAGTTCTTTAATTGCATGGTTAAAATATCCGTTTGAATACCTCGCGTGAGCACCCACGAACGCAACGTAAGTTGACTGAGATTCCGTCACGCCAATATTAAAAGCAGCAGTTGAAGTCTTTCGGGGATTGTTGACTAATTTCAAATTGGAGTAGGTAGTCATTAACGACTTCACCTTCATCTGCGTTCCATCCGTTGAGCCACCATCTACAATTAATACTTCTTTATCAATTCCATCAGCAACACACAAATCATGAATAACCTGCTCAATAAACTTGATTTCGTTTAATGCAGGACAGATGATGGTAAGTTGTTTCATCCCAGAAAGGCTTTAATTTCATTCACAATTTGATGAGCGGCTTTTCCACCTCCATACAAATCAACTTTAAAATTCGCGTTAGCATTCGAAGCAGCTTGATAGGCAGAACCAATTTTCGACTCATCGGCGCCAGCTAAATAATTAAAGCCACCATTTACCAATTCGATCCATTCCGTTTCATCTCGTAATGTCACGCAATACTTTTCAAAAAAGAACGCTTCTTTTTGTAATCCGCCACTATCTGTCATCACTAATTTACAATGCTTCAACATCTCCAACATATCAAAATAACCTACGGGATCAATGATGGTAAGGTTTGTAATCATGCCTGCATCGTTCATAATCTTTTGTGTACGCGGATGTAATGGCAACACCACTTTTCGTTCGGTATTTATTTTTTCGAG
>CAIRUC010000070.1 GCA_903881665.1 uncultured Bacteroidota bacterium
GTCAACCATTCCAATTGGTTAAGCCCTAAAGAATTTTTACTTAAATCATTTTTTTAAACATCTTATTCTTTATTTTTGATGAAATACAAAGATGCGCTATCTAACTTTTACATCAGCCTTCAACTCTGTTGTACGCTTGAAACAGCGTGTAAGCAATATTGCCTTGCCGCAGGCGCAACACAAGGCAACATCGCCTACACGCAAACCGTTATAACCAATAAATAAAGCCTTATGATACTTACATTTCCTCAATTTCAAATTCTTTGGATGCAGCATTTTAATGCTTACATTCCAAATGCTAATGTTCAACAGCTTTATCAGTCTTATCTTAGAAGAGAAAATCATTTTGAGGACTACTTAGATATTTTTAGGGGGCAGGATACAAGGTTACAAAGGCAACAAAATGTTAATTTACCTCACCGTTTTCAAAATATCATTCATAACGGCTATTCTATAAATTATATTCTCATCGCCGAAGCAGCACCATACGGAGCGAATTATATTTATTCAAACGCATCAGGATCCTATATCACTGCCCCGCTTAATGCATTTCTTGTTAATAACGTAAGAAATCTTAATGCTATAAATAGATTGGCTATGTTAGCTACAAGCGGAGTCATTATTATCGATTTATATCCATTTAATCTTCAATTTAATCTAAATCAAGGTTTACTTAGAAATCAGCTTATTCAGAACAATACAACTCTTGATTATTTAATAAATCAAAACAATATATATTCGATAATTAACCGCATAAACTCATTAATAAACAATGGTGCAAATTTCAATCTTAATAATGTTGTAAATACGGCTTTTATGGCAACACCAATAATAAATAACTATCTATGCGCCGCTCTTCAAAACAATCCTGTAAACCCGCTAATAATTCAAAATGGATTAAATCAAATCATTGGAAACCAAATACGAAATAATTTCGGGCAATTGTATCCTATGGGGAATTTGAATGTCGTTCCGCAATATTGTGCAGGTTGTTCTGGCGGTTCCGGAAGTCCGCATCATACACTAATTAGAAATGCTTTAAATTTATAGTTTACTGGTTATAACAGCGTGTAAGCAATATTGCCTTGCCGCAGGCGCAACACAAGTCAACATCGCCTACACGTGAAACGTTAGCGGTCAGGCAGCGGACGACCAAAAAACGAACGTGACTGCAAAGACTTATATAGAAGGAACAAAATAGAAATAATTTAAATAATCAATGACGTTTCAATTTTTTATTGGTGGTTATTTCAGCGGACATTTTGAAGTTGTTTTAAAAAATGACGAACTAAATTTTTTTGTTTCAGACTTTCCAATGCGGATAGAACATGAAGAACCAACTCATATTGTTTCAATAAAAGGCGACATTGATTGGCAGAACCTAATAAAATATATTGCCGACTTAAAATGGAAACGAAAATACGAAACTGAAATCTTAGACGGAATTCAGTGGGAATTGACTTTTAAAAACGGAAATAAAAAAATGAATTGTTACGGTAGCAACGCTTTTCCCTCAGACTTTGGCAACTTAACAACACTAATTAAAAATATTACAACAAAGCACAAAATTCCGGACGAACTTGTAGAAAAATTTATAATGTAGTAATGCAATATTTTGACTAATTTAATAAAAAACAATTTGACATATTGCCCGAACCGCTAACACGGGTTTGGCAAAAGTGGCGGTTCAGTGCTCCGCAGACACATTTGTGGTTAATCAAACATTGGTTCTCCGCATCAACATTTGTGGTGTAAATCGCCACCTTCGCCAAGCCCGAAACCGTTATGCCCAATATTACAAAGACAGTAAAGATAAATTAAGTCTTAACATTCAGCTTTTAGCCAAATGACAATATGTCAGATAGATTGAAGTGGAATAA
>CAIRUC010000071.1 GCA_903881665.1 uncultured Bacteroidota bacterium
AGTATATTTGCATGAAGAAAAACGCTCAATTATAACTTAGTTTAAGTGATAGAATCAGGAGTGTTGTATGGTTATGGAAAAACAACAAGGTCAAATAGATTTTACGGCAGAGGAACAAGCTCTTAAGGAGAAGTTTCTTAATTTGAAAAAAGCATCCGGTTCTCACTCTCCAAGTATATTTACGTTTAAACAGAAATTGCCTGAGCTAGATATAAATGTTGATGCATGTTTCCTTTCAAATCCATATGCAACAGACCTATTTTTAAAATATTTTACCGAGGAAATAATCTCTACGGGAAAAATAAGGGAGTTATTGGAGTTTTATCCTTCTCAAAATCAAGTAATTGCAGAAATATTAGCTGATTTTCTTAAAGTTGACGCATCGCAAATATTCATTGGGAACGGAGCTATTGAGATTATTCAAGCAGTAATCCATAATTTTGTTGAGAATAAGATACTTATAAATATACCTACTTTTTCGTCTTACTATGAATTTGTTAAACCAGGAATTGAGGTGGTTTACAATAACTTGAAAAAGGCAAATGAATATCGTTTAAATGTTGACGATTATGTAAAGGTTTGCGAGGCAAATAAGCCTGATACTATTGTTTTGATTAATCCCAATAATCCTGATGGAGGCTATATTGAGCATGATGCTATGCATAGCCTTCTTGAAAAATTAAGTTGGGTAAAAACAATTATATTGGATGAAAGCTTTATTCATTTCGCTTATGAAAACGACAAATTCGATCAAATTAATTCAGCCGATTGGGTAAGTAAATTCCCGAATCTGGTAATCATTAAGAGTATGTCGAAAGATTTTGGAATTGCCGGTATTCGTGCTGGTTATGCTGTTATGGCAAAATCCAGAATTGATTTAATGTTGCAAAATGGATTCTTGTGGAATTCGAATGGTTTGTCAGAGTACTTCTTTAGACTTTATACTCGTGAAGATTTTGCAAATGATTACGATAAAGTTCGTGTTCGTTACATCAAAGAAACAATCGATTTTATCGAGAAATTAAAAGAAATTCCGGGAATAAAAGTTTATCCCGGAAAGGCCAATTTTGTAATGATAGAATTACTAGTACCCGGCCTAACTAGTTTCGATTTTGTTACTGCACTTTTAGTTAAACATGGCATTTATGTAAGAACTTGTAATGATAAAATAGGTTTGGAGGGTGAATTTATCCGCATGGCTTCACGTACTGCAGAAGAAAACGATTTTATGGTTAAGTCTATGAAAGAGTTGTTGTCTGATTTTTAAGGAATGAGTATTCTGGATATCATTAAAACTCCATATACAGCCTTTCTTAATTGGCGTGATTTTAATATTTTCAAAAAGAAAATTGGATCGTTCGCAAAGGGTTCTCGTTTGGTGATTTTTGATATCGACAATACGATTACATGTACATGGCCATCTTTGTTGGTTACTTATCCAAACGAAAAAAGTAGAGTATTGTCTTTGGCCGTTAATTTGAATTGCCTCTCTTATTTGAAAGAAAAAATAAGTAATGAAAACTATAAAGTGTTTTTTTTAAGTCACAGGTCTTTTAAAATTAAACAATGCACTATTGATTGGTTAACTTCGGTATTGGATTTTGATGCTAATGAAAAGGTGTTTTTCACTTCATCACCAAAAATGAAATTAAACTATTTGGAATTCGCTTCTGCAAGAATTGGCAATATTGAATTTATTGATGATTTATCTTTCAATCACGAAAAGGGAGCTAGATTGCTATATGATGAAGTAATAAATAAGGTAAGAGGATTTAATAATGTTGAGTATAAAGGAGTAGATTTCCTCGAAAAATTGGATGATGAAAACTATTATTTCAAAAGCCGCATATGAAATTTGTGATCAGAAATATTAAACGCATTATTAGATTGTTTTTTGCTTTGCAATTAACAGGGATATTCAAATTGTTTAGAAATTACAATAGAAAATCTAAGAATGTAATTTTAGTCCCAACTTATATCAAAGGATATTTTTTGAATTCTTTGGAGCATGATTTTGTTTTGGCAGGAGTATTAGTTAATGCAGGGAAGGACTATCGTTTTGTGCATGTAAGTAAATATAAAAAGATTCGAGATTCATTTGTTATTTATAATCCGCATGAAGTTTTTGGGGAAGGTTATGTGAATTATTCAAAACGCCTTACGGAAATTGTTAAGGATTTGGAATTGAATAAGAATTCTGTCTTTTATCCTTCTTCCGATATAGAATGGTGGGAAAACAAAACTTTTATGCACCAAAAATTCGAATTGCTAGGAGTAAGGTGTCCCGAAACTCATGTTATTCCACTTGATAACTATTCGACAGAATTAAATTTACCTCTTGCTTTTCCATTCCTTATCAAAGAGGAACATTCTTGCGCAGCCCAAGGAGTTCATAAAGTTAATTCGAGATCTGAATTTGATAAAATTGTAAATAGCGATTCTTTCAAACATAGAAATGAAAATATTATAATTCAGAAACTAATTAAAATGCATCGTGATCTGCGAGTAATTTTAATTCGATCTGAAATTGTTTTACATTATTGGAGGGTAAATCCTTCTGATGAATGGAAACCCACAAGTACTAGCCATGGAAGTAATGTTGATTTTGTTACTTTTCCTGAGCAATGGAGAAACTACATTATTAACACATTTGAAAAGTTAAATATTACTACAGGTGCATTTGATATAACATGGGATGATGATGATTTATCTACAGAGCCTTATTTTCTTGAGATAAGTCCTAGCTATCAGCCAAATCCACCGATGAATGTGGTTGGGAAGGGTTTTACTTATGGTCAATGGAAGAAAAAGCTGTTGATGAAAGATTCATGGGATGAACATTACATACGAATCATCTATTCTATTAAAGAAAAGTTGTTGTTGCCAATTATTAAAAAATCCCGCCAATAATCCTTTCCCTATGGGCGTAATTAAACGACAAGGCATAAAAAACACGATTGCCACTTATTTTGGCTTGGCCATCGGCTTTGTTAATTTGATCGTTATTCAGCCTTATTTCTTGTCGAAGGAGGAGCTGGGACTAACACGTATCTTGTATTCTTTTGCTTTGGTGGTGGCGATGTTTGTCCCGCTTGGTATCGGTAATGCTACTACGCGTTTTTTCCCGATGTTTAAGAATCCCGAAAAACGTCATCACGGTTTTCTCGGATTTATGCTACTCTTTCCTTTAGTGGGATTTATTTTAACCGCTATCGTTATTTATTTCTTGAAGGGCTATTTTGCTCTTCAATATCAAAAGGAATCGCCGCTGTTTGTCGAGTTTTTTGATTATGTGTTTCCACTGATTTTTTGCGTTTCTTTTATCGCAGTTCTTTCTGTTTATTGTAACGCTAATTTTAAGTCTACTATTCCCACTTATGTGAATGATGTGGGCGTTCGTTTGCTTACCATCATTATCGTTTCGGTGTATTACTTGAAATGGCTTACGTTCGATCAGTTTATTACATTATTTGTTAGTATATACGTGATTCAGTTTCTGATCTTGTTAGGATATATATATGTTTTTGATAAGCCTAGTTTTAAAATTGATTGGCCTTATTTCAAAGAAAAGAAATTCATAAATCTGATTAGTTACGGCCTTTTACTATGGTTTGCCGGTGTAGCTTCTATTGGATTGAAATACTTCGATTCAATTATTTTAGGTAAGTATATGCCTCTTGCTTTTGTGGGGATTTATACTGTTGTAGCTTTTGTGTCAACTATTATTGAAGCTCCGTTGAATGCATTCGAGAAAATCGCTTCTGCTAAAATCGCTTTTGCTTGGCAAGAGGGAAATATGAAGGAGATCGATGATATCTACCATAAAAGTTCTCTTTATATGTTCTTGGTTGGAGGATTTCTTTTCGTGAATGTAAATATCAATATCAGAGATCTATTGGCTTTCCTTCCCGAAGGATACAGCGATGCTTGGCCTGTTGTACTTATCTTGAGTATTGCAGCTCTCTATAATATGGCTACGGGACTAAATGCTCCAATTTTATTTAACTCCGATAAATACAAGTACGGTGCTTTCTTTTTAATCTCCCTTGCAGTTGTTGTGGTGGTGCTTCAAAATGTATTGATTCCTTTATTCGGATTAAATGGTGCAGCACT
>CAIRUC010000072.1 GCA_903881665.1 uncultured Bacteroidota bacterium
AATTATTTAAAGAATTTAAAAAAGATAGAACGCGTGATGTTAATTTGAATATTGGAGTAGGGGATGTTGAGGGGAATCTTAACTTTTATAAACTTTCAACTTCAGCTTTAAATACTTTTGTGAAAGAAGAGGCTGATCGTTTATGCGATAAATTTGGTTATTCTATAAAAGAGGTGTTGAATATTCCAGTGAGAAAGTTAGATGCTGTATTGAAAGAGTATTTTAATGGTAAATTTCCCGATTTTCTTACGATCGATGTTGAAGGTGGTGATGAACTAATTTTGAAAGGAATATCTGAATTAAATGGACCTACAGTTATTTGTGCCGAAACAATTTCTTTTGAGGAGGATGGGTCAGGTGTGAAAAATAAAGAGTTGATTTCAATACTTGAAAACATCGGGTATCTGTTGTATGCCGATACCTACATAAATTCGATTTTTGTTAAGCGTGATAAATGGTTAAAGAAATGAGCGGAATGGTAAATCAGAATGAGCGTGCTAGACAAATTTGGGTTGAAAAAGTTTTGTCTAAATTGCCCGCCGGTAGCAAAATTTTAGATGCCGGTGCTGGCGAGCAACAATATAAAAAATATTGTAATCACTTGAATTATACTTCTCAAGATTTCGGAAATTATAAACCCGAAGAGCTTGATAATGGACTTCAAATGGATAAATGGGATTATGGCCAATTAGATATTGTTTGCGATATTACAAAAATACCTGTTGATGATGCTTCATTTGATGCGATTCTTTGTACCGAAGTTTTTGAACATATTCCAGATCCGATTTCTGCCGTATCAGAATTTTCTAGAATATTAAAGCCAGGCGGAAGGTTAATTGTTACGGCTCCTTTTTGTAGCATGACTCATTTCGCACCCTATCATTTTTATAGTGGTTTTAATAAATACTTTTATCAATCACTTTATCCTAAACTTGGATTTGAAATTATTGAAATGACTCCAAATGGAAATTATTTTGATTATATGTTGCAAGAAACGGCTAGGTTGCCTCATTTGATGGAAGAAGTTGCAGCAGGTTCTTTGTCTAAGCTTCATAAATGGATGATTGCTAAAGTGTCTTCTTTGTGTGCTAAGTATGCTGCTAAACCTAATACTACCTCAGAATTAATGTGTTTTGGTTGGCATGTAGTTGCTATAAAAAAATAAATGAATGTTGGTTGTTGTTAGATTAAGCGGAGGCTTAGGAAATCAGCTTTTTCAGTATGCTGCTGGCCGTGCTTTGTCGGTAAAGCATAATGTGCCTCTTTATATTGAAAAGTCGTTTTATGCCGAAAGTCCAAACCGTCATTATAAGTTAAATAGTTTTAATACGTGTGAATCTGTAATTTCAAAAAGAGAATTGGTTGCAACTTTGTTGAAGAGAAAGTTTAAGTTGTCTGATTATTTTAAATCAGTAAAGTCAATTTGTTTAGAAAGTAATTTTTTGTTTTCTGAAAATTCATTTTCGTATAATCCTGATTTTTTATCGATTGATGTGCCTGTAGTTCTTAATGGTTATTGGCAAAGTGAAAAGTATTTCGAAGAATTTTTTTCTTGGATTAAAAATGATTTTAAAGTAATTGATAATTCGGGTTTATTAAATGCTATATTTATTGATAAAATTTCCACTGAAAATTCTGTTGCAATTCATGTTCGCCGTGGCGATTATTTAAGCAATAAACAAATAAATTCAATTCATGGAATTTGTTCCGATGAATATTATGTAACAGCCTATAAAGAACTTGTAGAGAAGGTTGGTGAGGTGACGCCTTATTTTTTTACTGATGATACTGAAGACGCACGTCGTATCATTAAGCTTATTGGTAAAGGAGTATTGATAAATGATGTTTGCCCTGGTTCCGATGTTTCTGATTTTTTATTAATGACGTCTTGTCGTCATTTTATCGTGGCGAATAGTACATTTAGTTGGTGGGCTGCTTATTTGGGATGTAGTCCTAGTAAAATGGTTTTTGCTCCGCTAAATTGGTTCAAATCGACTGATTATAATACGATTGATTTAATTCCTTTAAATTGGATTAAAATTTAAAATGATAACAACTCCTGTAATTTCAGTAATACTTCCGGTGTATAATGCCGATCGTTTTGTTGGTGAAGCAATCAGTAGTATACTTAATCAATCATTTAGTGATTTCGAATTAATTATAATTAATGATGGTTCTTTTGATGCTTCTGAAAGTGTAGTAAAATCTTTTACAGATGAACGAATCGTTTTTTTGAATAATGATGTGAATAAGGGTTTAATTTATTCACTTAATCTCGGTATTTGTTGTTCTCGCGGAAAGTACTTGATTCGTATGGATGCTGATGATGTTTGTTTTTCTGATCGATTTTTGAAACAATTCAATTTTATGGAGCTGAATTCGGATGTGGTGGTGTCGGGTGGACAAATGGAGGATTATGATAAGAAAAGTGTCACTAGTAAAGTTGAAACTAATTCTGATAAATTGAAGGCTTCTTTATTGTTTAGTTGCGTTTTGTCGCATCCAACCGTAATAATGCGTGCAGATATATTTAAATCGCAAAAATTCTTGTATGACGAGAGTTTCCCGCATTCCGAAGATTACGAGCTTTGGTCAAGGGTGTGTAGAAGTTTTAAAATTGCAAACTTAGAGGATGTTATTTTGCGCTATCGCTTTCATTCACAACAAGTGTCAAAAGTTTTTAGTCATGTTCAAGTGGATGGCATGAAACGGTGTCAAAAAATGCAGTTCAAGGCTGCGAATTTTTCTTTTTCTGATGTTGAGTTGGATATGCATTCAAAAATAGCAAGATTGAATTTTGAAAATACCAGAAGTTTTTTTGTCGCGGCTAACCTTTGGTTTATAAAATTATACCGTTCTCCTGAATTAAATAATGTATACAATAAAAACGCACTTAAAAATGTAATTGGTTGTTGGTATTATAACTTAACGGGAGAATTGCTAAATGCTAAAACTCCAATTAAAAGAAATATATTACTTTCACCATTAACATATCGTAGTTTGGATATATCTCAATTTATTAAATTAATGATTAAAATTATTGTTAAATAGTTAATAAGAAGTATGTCACTAGCACCAGTTGTTTCGGTAATTATTCCAACAAAAGAACGGGAGTCTATTCTATTTGATACATTAGCTCGCTTGGCAGGTGCATTAAATGGGGTGGTGGCAGAAGTGATTGTGATTAATGATTCTAAAACTTCCAATTTAGTTTTATTAAAAGATTTTGATTTTGCTATAGTTGTCGATAATCCAGGTCAAGGCGTTGCCTCGGCTCGAAATTTCGGAGCGTCTTTAGCAAAGTCAGATTTATTGTGGTTTATTGATGATGATATGTGGATTGAAAAAAATCTTTTCAATCGCGCTATCGAATTAAATAACCAGTTTCCTGATGCGGCGTTTAATTTTAATTGGATTTATCCTGAGTATTTATCAAAAAAGATTTCCTTAATTCCTTTTGGTCGCTTCCTTGAAAATATAAATTTCACTACAATGAAAGGTTGGTGTAAGGATAATTATTGGAACGACGATGATTTGTTTAAAACCGATTGGCTTGCCGGTGCTACTTTGTTGATTTCAAAATCTTCTTATACAAAAGTTAATGGGTATGATTCTTCTTTTCCATTAGCAGGTTTCGAAGATTATGATTTTAGCGTAAGAGTAAAAAATGCGGGAATAGTAAGTTATATTGAGCCGAATTTTATGGCCTATCATAATGAAGTTAATAAAACATCATTAAGAGGATTTTTAAATCGTGTAAGAAATAACGCAATCACGCGTAAACATGGAGTTTCGATTGGATATAAAGATCAGGAATTAAAGATTTCTGCTATTAAACGTACCATTTATAATATTATAGGCTTGCTAGAAAAGCCATTACTTTTCCTTTCTGATTATTGGCCCAATATTAAGTTTCTGGATCCTTTTTATTTTAAAATATGTCAGGTGCTAGTGGGTTATAATGGCTTTGTTGGATATACTACCGGAAAATGAAAATGGAGATTGATTATTCATCGAAAGAAAATGGCCTTTGGATTTATGTAATTTCATTGGTTGAAAGTAGTCTTCCAATGGAATGGTTTTTTAGGGAGTTGAAAAAACACAATCATCAAGTTTTGATTGTGTTTTTAAATCCGAAACAACCTTATTTAATGGAGGTGCTTGTTAAAAATGGATATCGTTGTTTGTTCTTACCTTATAATGGGAAAAAAGATTTATTCTTTGTGTTTTGGAAATTGTTTAAATTGTTTCGGCAGGAAAATCCTTCTATTGTGCATGCTCATTTGTTCGATGCTTGTTTAATTGCATTGCCAGCTGCTGCTTTTGCTTCCGTTAAAAAGCGCGTACATACTCGACATCATGCATCACATCATCATTTTTATTTTCCTCATGCTGTTAAATACGACAAGTTTATTAATTTTTGGTCTACTAATATTTTTGCTATTTCTCAAAATGTAAAAGATATATTAGTAGGGAAGGAGGGTGTTTTAGAAAGCAAAGTATCCGTTGTTCATCATGGCTTCGATTTTGCTAATTTTAAAGCTGTAACTGATGCAGGAATAAAGGATTTAAAAATTAAATATAATCTTCAAGATAAATTTCCGGTTATTGGTGTTGTGTCGAGATATACCCATTGGAAAGGAATTCAATTTATTATTCCTGCTTTTGAGAAAGTGTTGAGCCGTTTTCCGAATGCAGTTTTGGTATTGGCAAATGCTAAAGGTGATTATGTAGATGAAATTAAGTCTCTATTAGTAAATTTGCCTGCTCAAAATTATCGCGAAATTGTATTTGAAAAAGATTCCGCTACTTTATATAAATTGTTTAATGTCTTTGTGCATGTTCCAATCGATAATCATTCTGAAGCTTTTGGGCAGGTGTATGTAGAGGCGATGGTTGCTGGAATTCCTTGTGTATATACTATTTCAGGTATTGCTAATGAGTTTGTTAAACATCGCGATAATGCGCTTGTTGTTGATTATATGAATGCTGAACAAATTTATGATGCTGTGATGGAGATTCTCTCTTCTCCTTTGGAGGCAGGGAAAAGGGCTGAAAATGCATACGAACAAGTGTTAGAAATTTTCGATGTTACAGGAATGATAAACGAAACTATACGTAATTATGGAAAATAAGGGTCTCTTGTTTTCCGTTGTTGTTCCTTCGTATAATCGTTGCCAACATTTAGAAAAGTTAATCGAAAAATTTTCTTTTATTACTTATCAATTTTGGGAGCTTATTATTGTTGATGATGGTAGCAGCGATAATACTTCTGCTTTGTTTCAGAAGGGTAATATTGAAAGAGTAAAATATATTCGTCAAGAAAATAAAGAACGTGGAGCTGCTCGAAATCGAGGCCTCTTAGAGTCTTCCGGTGAGTACATTGTTTACTTAGATTCTGATGATTATTTTTTGCCACAAGTTTTTGATGTGGCAATCGAAATTATAAGTACTAATCATGAAATTCCTGTTTTTCATTTGGGTTACGAAGTTCGTAATGGTAATGACGAGGTTGTAAGTCATGCGAATCTTTTGCCTGACTTATTAAATAGTTTGTTGATTGAACGCAATGTTATCGCTTGCTTAGGATTGTTTATGAAGCGCGAAGTCGCTTTGGATTTCATGTTTAATGAAGATAGAGATTTGTCTGGCACCGAAGATTATGAATTATGGATTAGAATCGCCGCCAAGCTTCCTGTAAAACATTTTAATAGAACTGTAGCAGTTTTAGTAGAACATGAGGGAAGAAGTATGTTAGATCTTAATGTTGATAAAATTGTTACCAGAATTGAACGCTTTATTCATTATACTTTGAGTAATC
>CAIRUC010000073.1 GCA_903881665.1 uncultured Bacteroidota bacterium
TATCCGCTATAAAATTATTGTTGAATAAAATTTAAACAGGCTCTAAATTCAGTATTAACGCACAGCATTTTAAAGGCTTGAATTAAAGGGCTCTTAATTAGGAGTAAGCTACATTTTGGTGCAGAAAAATATCAATACTAATTGCTGTCTACCAATCACTTACAGTCAGGCACTCATATCAATATCTCGAGTGCTTTCATCCACCTGTTCCTTTAATACATTTTTGTAATCGATGAGGCGATTTTCAAGTTGATCGTCAGCGATTGAAAGTATCTGTGCAGCAAGTATCCCAGCATTTTTCGCTGCATTTAAAGCTACTGTTGCGACGGGCACCCCATTGGGCATTTGTAAAATAGAAAGAATCGAGTCCCATCCATCGATGGAATTGGAAGATTTGATAGGCACGCCAATCACAGGCAAATGGGAAATAGCGGCAAGCATGCCCGGTAAATGAGCAGCCCCTCCTGCCCCAGCGATTAGTACTTTCAGTCCACGTGATGCGACATTTTTGGCATAGTCAAACATGCGATCTGGAGTCCGGTGTGCAGAGACAATGCTTAACTCGAACTCAACGCCCAAGTGTTTTAAAATATGAGCCGCATCTTGCATAACGACGAGGTCTGATTTACTACCCATCACAATGCCAACTCTGACATGATGAATGGGTTTAGGTGATGACGAATGATCCATGGTTAAGCTTTTATTTTTAAAATAGTCTGTACATAGCGTGCTTTTGCGATTGCTTTATCTCGATCATCATCTAAAATAGTCACATGCCCCATTTTGCGGAAAGGTCTAGTCTGTTTTTTTCCATATAGATGAACGTATACTCCGTCTAAGCCTAATACTTCATCTAAACCTGAGATTTCTGCCAAACCTTCATAGCCTTCTGCTCCTAGTAAATTGATCATCACAGCGTGCTCTCTGCAACGAGTATCCCCTAAAGGGAGGTCAAAAATGGCTCGTAAATGCTGCTCGTACTGTGATGTAAAATTACCTTCAATTGTTTGGTGTCCACTATTATGTGGTCGAGGTGCTAGCTCATTTACTAAAAGGTTACCTTCCTTGGTCAAGAATAATTCTACGGCCAGAATACCTACATATTGTACGCTTTCTACCAGCTGTACCGCCAACTCTTTGGCACGATGGATGATTTGAGCATCTAATTGGGCAGGAGATATCAAAAGCTCAACCAGATTAGCTTCTGGATTAAATTCCATTTCTACACATGGAAATGTTTTGGTTTCACCACTGGCATTTCGGGCTACGATGATGGCAATTTCTTTATCAAAATCAATCCACTGTTCAATCAAACTGGGAGTTTCAAAAGCTTTCTCAAAATCTGCTACCGAACTCAGTTTACAAATGCCTTTTCCATCATAGCCATTTTTTCTTAATTTTTGAACACAAGGAAATTCGATAGTTGCTGACAGAAGATGTTCTTTTGATGAAATAAGCTGAAAGGGGGCACTCGGAATATTATTTTCTTTAAAAAATTGTTTCTGCAAACCCTTATCCTGTACAATTCTGATAATCCTAGATTGTGGATAAACGATTACTCCCTCTGACTCTAATTTCTCCAGCGCATCTATGTTGACGTTTTCTATTTCAATGGTGATCAAATCGACCTGCTTCCCAAAGTTGTAAACCGTTTCATAATTGTCGAGGGAGCCAACTGTAAAATGGTTGCAAATATTTTTACAAGGAGCATGTTCATCTGGATCTAAAACCCAGGTATTTACATTATAATTAATAGATTCTTGTATCAACATGCGACCTAGTTGCCCACCACCCAAAATACCTAATCGTAAATCTTTGTAAAATCTTTTCACTCAAAAATGGTTTTCACAAATCTAATTTTTAAACCTTGCTGGTACAAGTCTGATCAACGTTTGTTTTTAACACATGGATTCGATGAAAAAAATATTTTCACAAAAATTTGCAATCAATCATAAAATTTCTACTTTTGCAGTCCACACCGAGTGAATATCATTCACTAAAATCAATTTCGGGGTGTAGCGTAGCCTGGTATCGCGCCTGCTTTGGGAGCAGGAGGTCGTAGGTTCGAATCCTGCCACCCCGACAATTAGTTCTTAGACATCATTGATTGCTTTTCAAAGTATCGCCTAATCAGCAAAATTTTCAAAAACAAACAATGGTCGTTTTCTACTAACTGACCTATCCATTACCGGTTCCGTAGCTCAACTGGATAGAGCAACTGCCTTCTAAGCAGTAGGTTTCGCGTTCGAGCCGCGACGGGACCACTTCTTCATTTCACTTGTTTTATTGCGTTTTAAAATGCATTTCGCATTTATTTGCTAAACTTTATAATAACAGATCAGAATACATGTTAAACATCACGAAATTTTGATTTGAATTAATTGCACAGAAACTACATCACTGTATAATTGCATAATTGAAATAATTACTTTTTTTTGATTCACTTTTTATGAAAAATAATCATACTGATGCCATTAATTTAGAAAATAACAAAATAGCAGTTTTCACGAATGAATTATTAAAAAAGAAAACCAATCAACTGCACGTGGGCACTTTATTATTAGTTGGCCTTTATGCTTTAGGATATTCATTGCTCGATTATACAGATAGAAATTGGAAAGAATTATGGATCGACCTCATAATAATCCCCTGTATTATTCTTGCCTTCTACTTAATTAAATCAGGTCAATATTTTCTATCAAAAGTATTCGCCTTTTTATTCATCACCAGCTTTATTACACTATTAAGTTTAATAAATTGCAAGGAAATGGGAATACATTTTTTTTGATTCCTATTTCCATTGGTTCACTAATATTTTTTCAAGGAAAAGAAAAAAATGGGGCTATGTATTTGTTTGTATTTGCATGCTCGCACTTCTTTTCCTTTTAACTGTAGATTTTCATCGTTGGGGAGCCAATATAGCTAGCAAAAGCACTATTCAAATAGAATGGTTATTAAACACCTTTGGTGCTGTGATATTCGCTATTATACAAGTAGCATTCATACTAAAAATCAACAACTCGTTTCAATCCGATTTAATTGACAAATCAAACAAATTGTTAGAAACGAATAATGCACTACAATCTACAGTAAAGTCGCGAGAAAAAATGATGTCGATTTTATCGCACGACTTACGATCTCCTCTTTTAGCTTTAATATCATCGTTAGATATTTTAGCCTCTGAAAAAGAAAGTCCGGAAGTAAAAAAAATAATATTAAGTGAATTAAAAAAGCGAATCAAAAACACTGTTTCTTTTATTGACAATATGTTATCATGGGCAAGAAATCAGTCGAAATCAATTAGTGTAAATAACGAAGAAATAGCATTTAAAACGATTTACGAATTTATTGAATATTACTGCAAATTACTTCAGCATGAAAAAAGAATCAACTTTAAAATCGACATCACTACTAATGGTTACTTAAATGGAGATATTAACATTTTACAAGCAGTATTTCGTAATTTAATTTCTAATGCCTACAAATTCACAGGCAAAGGAGGGGCAATAAAAATTTCGATAACTAGTGTAAATAATTTATACAAAGTCCAAGTAGAAGATACAGGCAAGGGGCTTAGCCCAGAAAACATAGCTAAATTAATACGCAGCGAATCATTCACGATGCTAGGAACGGCGAGAGAGGAAGGACATGGATTCGGGATGCAACTAGTAAATGAATTCCTCATGGCCATTAAATCAGAACTTCATATTGAATCTGAATTAGGAGTCGGTTCACGCTTTTATTTTTTCCTCCCATTTACAGCAATTAACACACGACAATAGTCAATAAAAAACATAGATTTATTGTAAAAGGTTAAACCTAAGATGAATTTTTCGACCATTCTACTAAATGGCCGGCACATTTTGATCATTTGTCAGTAAATCTAATTTTTATTTGCTATTTTTTTTTAATTATGCATTGTCAATTTGAATAGTCTTAATGCGCCATAAAGCTAGATGTATGCATTCGATTATTTAAAAAAATACACCCATCAATCAATACCCCATTAAACCCTTTATCATGAAGAAAAACTACAACAAACAATTGAGGCTGCTGATTGTTTTACTCGCATTTATTTGCAATGTAAAAACAGCGAATGCTCAAATTAACCATTTGGAAAGCTTTGATGTTACCACTTTCCCTCCTAGTGGATGGAATACTACAACTGGCGGCACACCATTATGGGTGCAAAGAACACTTGGAACATTCCCTTCTTGCACGCCTCATTCAGGAGCGGGAATGGCACGATTCTCCGCAAGAAATACAAACGCAGGAACTCAACAATCGTTAACTACGCCGGCAATAGATTATTCCTCTACCAATGGAGCTACCCCTACTTTCAGCTTATGGGTTTATCGCGACAGTAGCTCTACTGCAGGTGACAGTTTGACTATCTTTTTAAATACGTCGAATACATTAACTGGAGCTACGCGCTTAGGTGCTGTTGCAAGAAGTAGATACTTTATTTTACCTGTAAATGAGACAATCAACGGATGGTATCAGTATAGCTTCTCTATTCCAGCAAGTTTCAACACTTCTTCGAATTTCATAATACTAAACGGAACTTCACAAGCAGGTGCTAATATTTACATTGATGATCTTCAATGGGACGAATACCCTACTGCATGTTCAGGAGTTCCAACTGCAGGAGCAGTAATTAGCAGTTCATCGCTTATTTGCGGGGGAGCTGGAAACGTAGATCTGAGCTTATCGGGAGGATCAACTTCTAATTCAGGCATCCTATACCAATGGCAAACATCAAACAGTTCAGCAGGTCCATGGACAGATTTCGGAATAGGAACAGGAACTGTAAATAGCGGTATTCTTTCAGCTACTAGTTATTTTCGTTGTTATGTTACATGTTCAGCGTCTACGCTTACAGATACAACACAAGCCATTGAAGTTGTAGTGAATCCTAATCCGAATCCAACAGTAACAGTTTCGCCTACAGGACAATTAAACTATTGCGCGGGTAGCACTCCCCTAGCTATTACAGCATCAGGTGCCGACAGTTATTTGTGGACACCTGCAACAGGTTTGAATACAAACACAGGATCCATTGTTGAAGCATCTCCAACAGCAACAACAAATTATGTTATTACAGGAACTGACCTCTTCGGTTGCAAAGGAACTTTAAACGTAACAGTAAATTACAGAACTTCACCTGCCTTTACCGTTTCCGCTAACCGCATTAGTGTATGCGTTGGGGACACTACCGTATTACACGCCATTTCACAAGGAGGACCAGGATTCGGAACTCAATACCAATGGAACCCAGGCGCAATAAACAATGCGAATGCTACAGTAACAGTAACAGCTGCAACAACATATACCGTGGTGGCTACAAACCAATCGGGATGTATTAAGACAGATAGTATTACAATTGCAATTGCAAACGGAGTTAATCCTAATTTCGGAATTACTACGAATAACTATACGGTTAACTTTAGCGATAGTTCAAATGCTGCTGTTTCATGGACATGGTTATTTGGAGATGGAAATGCTAGCTTCTCGCAAAACCCTACTTACACATATACTTCGCCCGGAACCTATAATGTAACTTTAATTGTATCTAATGGAGTTTGCTCGGCCGATACAATTATAAAAACAATCACTATTTCTGCAATCGGATTGTCGACATTAATAGATGGAAAACAATTAACCGTATATCCGAACCCTTTACGTGCAAGTGCTACCATTAATTTCGAATCTCGTTCAGCTTCAGCTAACATAGAAATTTTAAATACTATTGGGGCCGTAGTTCTAAGTAAATCGATTGCTCCTTCATACGGAAATGTTTACGTTGAACAAATAGATATGAAGAACTTACCTTCCGGAATCTACTTTGTTAAAATCACATCGGCATCAGGTAACGGAATTGTGAAATTGATTAAAGAATAAATAATCAAAATAAATGAAGCCCTTTGAAGAAATTCAGAGGGCTTTTTTTATGACTATTAATTACATTCACTTCGGATCGCGCATTTGCGAAGCCGGGGACTTTTAACCGAAATGCATCTGCGAACCCAAAAACTTATATACACAAGCCATACAATTACAGCCAACCAAACCATCTATCGTTAGCTGAATTAAAAACATAAACTATGATAAAATTTTCTTTCACTATTTATAATTTTCATGA
>CAIRUC010000074.1 GCA_903881665.1 uncultured Bacteroidota bacterium
CGATAAAGATGAGATCATCGGTGAAATCAAAAAAGCGAGGAGTTATTCGATGTATAAACCTTCGCCCCTGATTAAACAACTATCCTCACAGACTTATGCCGTTCTTCAGGAACAGTAGGTGCGAGCGGACAACGATTTGCTTATTCCCAATTTGAATATATTAACAACGAAAATCTCGCTAAAGAAATAGATCAACTTCATTACTTGAAGATGGAGCCCTATTTATCGTTTAATATTCGTCAGAAGCATGCTATAGGGAGCATATATCAGAACATCAAAATAAGCTCGATTAATATCAACAAAGAAAATAAGTACAACATCAATATAAATAATAAAGCCAATATAAGCGCTACCAATTTCCAATACAATCGACTTACCTACTCTATTAAAGATCAACGAGTAATTGATCCATGGAAAGGAAACGTAAAATTTGAAAACAACAAAAACTATAATAAAATATCGCTCGACCTCGAATATAAAATCTCGTATGCGATGCCTAAAAAAGGCATTACATTTAGAGCATTTGGAGGGTTTTTACTAGACAACAAAGCATTACTCGACGCATATGGATTTAACATGAGCGACCGAAGTGCAGGATCAGGAACATCGGATTATGCGTACGATAATTTATATTTCGGAAGAACTGAAAGTTACAACACAAGCGATTTGCTTTCGCGACAAATTTATACTAATCAAGGAGGATTTAAAATATACACACCCATTGCCAACAATCAGCTTTGGGTTGCCTCATTAAATATTTCGGCCGACATCCCTTCACCTTTACCTTTACGATTCTTTGCAGATATTGGCACCACAGAAGGTCTTGATGCACGATTAAGCGACATATATAAAGAAACTACCTCCTTTATTTATGAAGCTGGCGTATCATTTTATATAGCGAAAGATGTAATTGAAGTGTACTTCCCTTTTATCAAATCGAAGCCAATTGAAGAATATTACAACACAAATAATTTAAAATTCAGAGATATGATACGATTCAAATTTGACATCTCCAAAATGAATCCGCTGAAGGCCCGCAATATGCTTACCGAGCGATAAAAAAGCAGTCATTAATATTTTAAAAGCTGAACATCTGAACCATCAAACACAGCATATGTTTGGTGGTTGAGCCATTCACCTAGATTAATATAACGGCTATTGTTTCCAACCTGTTTATCGAGAGGCAAATGACGGTGTCCGAAGATAAAATAATCGAAATGCTCTTTCAGAAGCACTTCTTTCGAAAAAACGATCAACCATTCTTTATCATCACCTAGGTAGATCTCATCTGAATTTCCAGTAGTGACTCTACTTGTTTGCGAAAAATATTTCATCAAACCGATACCTGTATTAGGATGAATTCGAGCGAACAACCATTGAGCGATAGGGTTAGCGAAAATTCTTTTAATAAATTTATATCCGTAATCGCCAGGACCTAAACCATCGCCATGTCCTAAGAAAAATTTCTTACCATTATACTCTTTAGTGATCGGTTCGCGATGCAATTGCATACCAATTTCCGCAGGCAAGTAATCGAACACCCACATATCATGATTCCCCGTAAAATAATGCATTTCAACACCGTTATCTGCTAACTGGGCTAACTTCCCAAGCAAGCGAACATACCCTTTTGGAACTGCGTGTTTATACTCAAACCAGTAATCAAAAACATCACCCATCAGATATAAAATCTGAACATCATTTTCGATTGAAGTAAGCCAGCGGACGATTTTATCTTCTCGCTCGCGGCTTTTTTCATAATTGGGAACGCCCAAGTGAAAATCACTTATAAAATAAATTTTCTTTCCGGGATTAAGATTCACAACATAGTATTGAGACTTCAAAGATAATGAAATGACCCTGAAAAAGGTTAACCTTATCAATTACGAGAAGGAAGCGCTTTCAGGGTCATTACAGAAACGAATGTTTACCCTATTTAGGCTCCATCAACTTAAAGAACTGATCGAGTTGAGGTAATATAACGATTCGGGTACGACGGTTCATTGAGCGGCCTTCAGGAGTGTCGTTAGACGAAACAGAAACATACTCACTACGACCGGCAGCAATCATACGAGATGGATCAATGCCATATTGTTTCTGCAGCACTCTAACCACGGAAGCCGAACGAAGCACCGACAAATCCCAATTATCACGAATAGCGCCTGTACGAATAGCTTTATTATCGGTATGCCCCTCAACCATGAACTGAACATCAGGTTGAGCTTTAATTACCGACGCCACTTTACCAAGAACATCCTTCGCACGAGGGGTGATATTGTAGCTACCGCTAGCGAATAACATTTTATCGGAAATAGAAATAAAGACAGCACTCCCTTCTACTTTAATGTTCACATCTTCATCATTGACATCTTGAAGTGCCCCTTTTAAATTCAGCACGAGCGCCATATTTAAAGAATCTTTTCGCGAAAGTTCAGTTTGAAGATTTCGAATATACCCCTCTTTTGCATTTATGTTATCGAGCGACTTTTTAATGCTCTCTGATTGAGTAGAACTAATTACCGACAAATCGCTTAGCTGTTGAAGCATGGCAGAACCATTCTTCTTTGCATAGGCTAATTCCTCTTCGAGTACTGCTATCCTCGCAATCTGTTTCTCTCTCTCAGAAGCACAATCACTCAACATCAAATCTACTTTATCATAGTTCGTTTTTAAGGTATCATACTTGGCCAACTGTGCTTTAAATTTCTTCTGACTAACACAGCCAGAAAACAAGTAGGTACATGCAAGCGCAATCAATAAACTTTTCTTCATAGTATAAATTATAAATGTAACAGACAGTTAAATTAACTGCGCAGTAAAATTAAGCCGATCTACCTATTCGTTTCAACTAAAAAAGGCAATAAAACAATCGAAATATTAACAATGAAGAATTGAAAACTAAAGAAGTAAAATATCCTTAAAAAAATAAGCAATCTTATACTCCTGATGAAAAGGAATACTTTGATTTATTTTAAGCAAAGAAAATTTAGATAAAAAAAACAGTTTCACAACAAAACACAAACAAAAGAGAATATGTTAGTGAACATGTGAAATATCAGCAATTATTTCAATTAGGCGAAATAATTAGGCAAGCAAAAGACCCAAAAAACTATGTTTTCTGCTTTTTCTTTTTCGCGGCAGGGAACAAAACATTATTCAAAATAAGGCGATAACCAGGGCTATTCGGATGTAAAGCAAGATCGGTTGGAGGATCACCCACCATATGCTGATAATCTTCGGGATCATGTCCGCCGTAGAACGTCCAAGTACCCTTACCATATTCACCATGAATATAACGTGCTTCATCGGCCGCTTTATTATCACCCATAATTAGCACATTTGATTTGATCAATTTTTTATTAAATGAAGTAGTTTGTCCCATGAAACCTTTAATTACACGCTCATGATTTTGGCACAACATACTAGGAACAACATCCCACTTAGCTGAAAATTCAAACAATGTAAATACATCTTCATTACGCGGAACATGACGTAAATTTGTCATATCGATATCCGAAAACTCATACTCCATCGGATTGGTTGACAATTTAAAATCTTTAAAAGCAAGGGTATTGTTATAATTCAACTTTTTATTATACTCAGGAGTTGAACCATCGCCATCGAATATCTTTTCACAAATATCAATTCCATCAGCAGCCAACGCAATATCGTAGCTATCTGTTCCGGAGCACATCGAAAAAAGGAAGCCTCCACCTGACAAAAACTCTTCAATTTTTTTCACCACGACTAACTTCATCTGAGACACTTTCTCGAACCCCAATTTATGTGCTTTCGACTCTTCAGAACGCACTTGCTCTTGGTACCAAGCAGCAGAATGATACGCCGAATAAAACTTCCCGTATTGCCCAGTAAAATCTTCGTGATGCATATGCAGCCAATCGTAAGTCGGCAACTTCCCTCCTATTACCTCTTCATCATAAATAACATCATAAGGAATTTCGGCATAAGTAAGCACCAACGTAACCGCATCATCCCAAGGTAATTTATCCTTCGGAGAATACACGGCCATTTTAGGAGCTTTCTCGAGCTTTACAAGATCCATATTGGCTTCCGGCTGAGCAATTTCATCCAGAATTGAAGCAGCTTGTCCATCGGCAATCACCGAAAAAGTAACACCTCTTACACGGCATTCTTTTTCGAGTGCAGGTATTTGCTTAAACATAAAAGAACCACCTCGGTAATTCAGCAACCAATCAACTTCCAAATTATTCGACAATACCCAAAAAGCGATTCCGTAGGCTTTTAAATGGTTTTGTTGCGCTTCATCCATAGGGATTAACACGTAAGCAGCTCTAGCAGGCAGCAAACCGGCAAAAAGAAAAAGGAAGAGAATAGATATTTTTTTGAGCATAGCCTTTTAACGTAACAACAAGAAAATTGTTGCTTCCTGTTTCTTAATCATACTTCATGAATTTTCGCACTGATTTTTGCATACCATCTGACAATTCGACAAAATAAACTCCGGCAGCAAATCCTGATATATCAATGGTAAAGATATCATTTCGAAGTTGGTTTACACCTTTCACCGACTTCATAAAGCAACCATCCGCCGAATAGACATTGATAGCAGAAGGTTTTATAGAATTTTGACCTAACTTAAGCGATATAGTATTAGAAGCAGGATTCGGGAATAAATCATAATTCAATGCATTTTCTTCCTCAGCTATTCCAACGGGCGAAAATCCATATTTCGCCAAAAATAAATCGGTTCCTCCATTTGAATTAATTGTATTCACCGCTACACTTGGATTGAAGTCGACTGTTCCTGAAAATTTTCCGGCAAGATATATTGTACTATTCGGACCAATTGCCATTTCATAAGCAGCATCCTCGCCTGTACTTCCAACTCTAAACTCCCAATACAAAGCTCCTGTTGTATCAATTTTGGCAAGAAAAACATCGTTTAATCCAGAAGAATACAAAGGAAAGCCAAAATTGTTCAACGTTCCCGAAAATGAACCCGCTATATAAATATTGTTTTGAGCATCAATATCTAGAGCAGGCTCCTGCACTGCAGTTACATTTCCAGACACGCTGTTCCACATAAATGCACCTACAGTATTTCGATGGATAGCGCCACACTGAAATACATCTATTCTATACGAATTATTCGAATAACCGGAATGATCTACCACTACATCCTCACCTACTTCATCAAAAAATGATGAACCAGCTAATGTTGACCATTTCAATGTTCCACTCGGACGAACACAAATCAAATAAGAATCTTTGTTATTGCCATAAGCAAATAAGGTACTCGTACCCGCTGTAGGATCTGAGTCAAAATCAATATCAGCGAAAGATCCGGTTAAATAAACATTTCCGTTTGCATCGCAGTCCATAGCACTCACATTATCGGCTGCACTGCCGCCCATATCTCCAGCCCATAAATATGTTCCGCCAACATTATATTTCACCAAGAAAATATCATCCAGTCCGTGAGGCACTAAAGCATTTACAATAGTTAACTGAGTATATGTTCCTGAAACGAAAATATTATGCGAAGCATCAACCGCGATTGCTTTTACTGATTCTGCATTCGGACTTGAAAAACTTTGCGATAGCATATAATTACCATTCGCATTCATTTTCAAGAAAAATCCGTTATCGAGAGTATTGATGGCAAGTTGATGAATTGCGGCTCCATGATCAATATTTACCGTTCCATTATAATATCCAGAAATGTAAACATTAGCAGAGTCATCAAGTGTTAGATCCGTAGCACCATCATCTCCCGATCCACCTAAATTATAAGCCCAAACAAAAGTGCCATCCGCTAAATATTTAGCCACGAAAATATCGCGACCACCGTTACTTATCAGATTGTTTACTGTGACACTTGGATCAAAATCGACAGTATCTTTAAATTCTCCTGCTATATATACATTACCACCGGCATCGACATCAAGTCCGGCAACTTTTTCATTCGAAGCTGAATTACCGATTCCTTTAACCCAACTAAAAGCGGGAGCTTGAGCTAAAATAAGCTGACTATACAATACTACTATTACGACAAGTACAAATTTTCTCATACAATAATAATCCATCAATTGAATAAAAAAAATCCTTAAAAAGGAGGTTCTTCCATATCATTCATCTTCGAAGTACGAACAATTCGTTCATTCGCATTTTGATTTGGCATAATGGAACCTGACATCGTTTCATCTTCAAAATCGAAATCGTTCATATCAGTAAACTTAGTTAAGTGTCCGATGAACTTAAGCCTTACTGTATCCAATGCACCAGCACGGTTCTTCGCTACAATAATTTCAGCTAAATTGTTTGTAGGTGTTCCATCTTCCAATGTCATAATTTGGTAATACTCGGGACGATAAATAAACATAACCATATCGGCGTCCTGCTCTATCGCTCCAGATTCACGGAGATCACTTAATTGAGGACGCTTAGAAGTACCAGAACGCGATTCAACTGCACGGCTCAACTGGGATAGTGCAATGATAGGAATACTTAATTCTTTGGCAATACTTTTCAATGAACGAGAGATGTGACTAATTTCTTGTTCACGGTTACCATTTTTATTATTATCACCGCCACCACTCATCAATTGCAAATAATCGATAATTATCATTGAAATCTTTTTCTCGGCAGCCAAACGACGACACTTCGCTCTTAATTCGAAAATAGAAAGAGAAGGAGTATCATCAATATAAATTGGTGCATTGGTGAGCGGCGTCACTTTCATATTGAGTTGTTGCCACTCGTGAGCTAGTAATTCACCCTTACGTAATTTCTCTGAACTAATTTCAGTTTCGGAAGATATTAAACGATTCACCAACTGAATTGACGACATTTCTAAAGAGAAAAACGCAACAGGACGATTAAATTTCACAGCAGCATTTTTAGCAAGACTCAATGTGAAAGCAGTTTTACCCATACCTGGACGAGCAGCTACAATAATTAAATCCGATTTCTGCCATCCCGAAGTAACGCGATCGAGTTCAGTAAATCCGCTAGGAACTCCTGTTACACCAGACTCCTGTTTTGCCGCATTCTCCACCTCTTTAATAGCCTTGGTGATGAGGGAATGCATATCTTCATATTTACGACGGATATTCGATTCAGCGATAGCGAATAAATTACGTTCTGCACGATCGAGCAACTCTAACACATCAGAAGTTTCTTCGTACGCATCACGTATAACGTCGCTAGATATCCTAATAAGCTCGCGCTGTATATATTTTTGCAAAACAATACGCGCATGAAATTCAACATTAGCAGCAGACGCTACACGATTTGTAAGTTGTGTAATATATAAAGCGCCACCTGCAACTTCAAGCTCAGCTGTTTTGCGCAACTGCTGAGTAACCGTTAAGATATCAACCGGTTGTGTTTGATGAAACAAAGTATGAATTGCATGAAAGATTTTCTGATTCGCATCTTTATAGAAGCAATCTTCATGTAACAAATCAATTACTTCAGCTACTGCATTTTTATCAAGCATTAAAGCACCTAAAACAGCTTCCTCAAGATCAACAGCCTGAGGAGGTAATTTCCCTGGCATTAAATCCTGTGGAACAACTTGTTTAGTTGTAACTTTTCTTCTGGCAATTGGTTTTTCGGCGCTCATACTTCAAATTTACAACAGTGATCAGTGCAGAGCTCCAATTATTTTTTAACAAAAATGGATGCTCTTTAAGTTCAATGGTTTATTTTATAAACAACAAAGCCGGCATCCTTAAAACACCGGCTTCGCATTATTATTTATGTGAAATACTATTATTCCTCCTTGTAAACACCCATCGCACAGAACTTATCGATGCGACGTTTCACTCGCTCTTCTGGCGACAATCCGTTAAGCACGCCGAGATGTTTTAAGATTTCTGCCTTAACAGTTTCGAACATCGCTGCAGGATTAGAATGTGCGCCTCCCACAGGTTCTTTCACAATACCATCTATTAACTTCAATTTATTCATATCGATAGCCGTTAACTTTAAAGCATCGGCTGCTCTTTCTTTATTATCCCAATTTCTCCAAAGGATACTTGAACAAGACTCGGGAGAAATAACAGAATACCAAGTATTCTCGAGCATCAATACTCTATCACCAATACCTATTCCTAAAGCACCGCCCGATGCACCTTCACCAATGATGATACAGATAACTGGCACCTTTAAAATCGACATCTCATACAGATTGCGCGCAATAGCTTCGCCTTGTCCGCGCTCTTCTGCTTCGAGACCAGGATAAGCACCCGGAGTATCAATTAAAGTGATGATTGGCTTATTAAACTTTTCTGCTAATTTAAACAGACGAAGCGCTTTACGATAACCTTCAGGATTCGGCATACCGAAATTGCGATATTGACGCATTTTGGTATTGTTTCCTTTCTGTTGGCCAACAAACATCACTGTTTGTCCGTTGATCTCACCAAAACCACCTATCATCGCTTTATCATCCTTTACCTGACGATCACCAAATAATTCAGTGAAATGGCCTTGGGTAATCGCATTAATATAATCGAGTGTATATGGACGTTCGGGATGACGCGATAGCTGTACGCGTTGCCAAGCAGAAAGATTACTGTACATATCCTTTCTGGTTTTTTCTATTTTTGACTCAAGGTCTTTGATGACGGATTCAACGTTCACCTTACCTTTCTCTTGTATTTGTTTAGCTTTCGTTAACTGGTCCTGTAAGTCTTCCAGGGGTTTCTCGAAATCCAACAGCGTGTTGCTCATGCTGAGATTTGTTTAGTGTGACAAAGATACCCGAAAATAAAAAAAAGTAGATTCGCATTGACAAAGTTTATTGATATTGATACTCATATGATTTCATTTCCTCACTGCAAAATTAATTTAGGGCTCCACGTTACCGAGCGCCGAAACGACGGTTTCCACGAACTAGAAACCATCTTTTACCCTGTAAAATGGAACGATATTTTAGAATTAACAGAAGGCGGAAACAAACCTTTTAATTTGAATATCAGTGGTTTAAATATATCAGGCGACCTTAAAAGTAATTTATTGTACAAAGCTTGGGCGATTATTAAGAACGACCATGCCCTACCTCCAATTACAGTGCATTTGCACAAGATTTTACCCATGGGAGCAGGTTTAGGCGGGGGGTCGTCGGATGCTGCTTTTATGTTAAAAATGCTGAATGATCACTTCAAATTGGCGATTCCGACCTCAAAATTGACCGTAATGGCGGCTCAATTAGGTAGTGATTGTGCTTTTTTTATTGAAGAAACGCCTAAAATGGCTACTGGAAGAGGTGAAATTTTGAGTCCGATATCAATTGATTTAAGTCCCTATTCGATCGTAATTGTAATGCCTCCAACAACAGTAGGAACGTCAGAAGCTTACAGTTGGATAACACCCAAACAACCGAAGGCATCATTAAAAGTAAACATCGAAATGCCAATAAGTGAATGGAAAAATTATTTGATTAACGACTTTGAAGAGCCAGTGATGAAACATCGTCCAATAATACGAGAGATTAAAAATAGCTTATACGAAAAAGGAGCTATTTATGCTTCGATGAGCGGAAGTGGTGCAGCCGTATTCGGAATATTCGATAAAAACGAAAAGCCAGCAATCGAGATAGGAAATTGTATTGTTAATTGGGAAGAAGAATAAATTGTGATTCTTTAAAACTCCGAATACTTCGCAGCCAATTTAGGAGGAGCCACATGACAATAAGCAGTAGTAACAGCATCCTTCAGCATTTCTTTCTTTACTTTTTTCAAGTTAATTAATGTCCAACCATACTTGCCCCACGCATTCGGAACTGGATAAATAACGGAAACATCAAAAGAAGCGAATACGCTTTGATCGACTGAATTCAAACGAATACAAATTCGATTTTCTTTAGCATTCATCGTCATGAAAATTTTACTTTTCACTTTAAACGTCATCACTTCACGAAGCGGGCCTTCAACGACTTCATCGAGAGAAAGTGCAAAGCTGCGAGCGAGTTCAAGAGAAACCATAAAGCAATAAAAATAAAATCAACAAGTACGATTGGGATTCGGGAAATTATCACTTTGATCTTCGTCGGTATGATCGAGGCAAACAAAATCCTTTTCTACTAAAATTGAAAGTGTTTTATCGTTTCCAATATCCGTTTTATGTTTAATACTAACTTGGTCGGTATCTACCCAGATTTTCATAATTGGAGTAGGAATATAAACGGTAACCGTATTTGATTTAAAATCAGCCGAAGGATTTTCAAAAACATTAGAACTTTGCAATGCATAAGTAAGAATTGTATCACCAAAGTCCGTCCTTTCTTCAAGTCGGCCAGTTTCTGTAAACATAGTTACCTCTGATTTAGTAACACGAATACGAACACTATTTCCTTTAATTCTGATTTTCATTTTAGCAAAAATTAATCATCAACAAATATATATCACGAACAACCATTATTCAGCAATTCGATGTGAATTAGTATAAACATTAAATCGATTCTCGCGAAGAAACCCAATTAAGGTAATGCCAAAAGAATTTGCAGTTTCTACAGCTAAAGCAGAAGGAGCACCAACAGCGCAAACCAATTGAATACCCGCCATTGCGGCTTTCTGTAATAACTCAAAACTAGCTCTGCCGCTTAACAACAAGATAGACTGAGGAGGAACAACAGAAGATGACGTATTCATTAATAAATGTCCGATTAACTTATCGAGTGCGTTATGCCTACCCACATCTTCTCTTACTACTAATAAATTTCCATTTATATCAAACAAAGCAGCGGCATGAATACCTCCGGTAAATTCAAATACATACTGTTTATTTCTTAACGAATCGTTAAGTTGAAGAATGACCTCTTTATTAGTTTTCCATTCGGAATCATTAGTAGAAATTCGGCAAACAGTATGAATAGCCTCAATACTGGCTTTACCGCAAATACCACAACCGGAAGTAGTATAAAAATTTCGTTGCAAAATGGAAGAATCTACTTCAACATTTGGATGAAGTTCAACGCGAACAATATTTTCTACATTTTCGATACGATTACCATCGCTACAATATTTAACTGACAAAACATCATTGGCTGATGCAATAATACCTTCTGTAAATAAAAACCCTGTTGCTAAATCAAAATCATTCCCGGGAGTGCGCATAGTAACCGAAACTTTTAGCACTTCACGCATATCCATTTGTCCAAAACCAAGACGAATCTCGAGCGGCTCTTCGGCTGCCAATAAATCGTTGGCTACCGACCACCGGTCATTCGCGAACTTTTTAATACTAACTGAAGATACAGAAGGTTTAGTCATCTGTCAAAAATAAGAAAAGAGAACATTAGAAACTACGGAAATCATTAGGAGAATCAAAACTTTTCAAAAAAGCATCATCATCCAGTTCAATTTTAATAGCATTTAAGCTAGAAAGAAATTTACTTAAAGACCTATTACCTGCATGATAATAATCGAGCAACAAATTACCACACGAATGATGATAAAAAGCAACCAAAGGTTCGCAACTATCAGGTCTGTTTTTTCTAACGAAGCAAACAGCTGGAAAGTTGAAATTCTTAAATGCAAGCAACCTATTAAGATGCTCTGTTGAGATCAGCGGATAATCGCAGCCAAGCACAAGCAAAGATTGCTCTTTAATAGACTTAAATGCCGACAAGAGCCCAGTCATAGGACCTGCATCACTGAACTCATCATCATCCAACACCATTTCATCATTCTCATTAAAAGAACCAGATTGGTCTTTTCTGCAAGAAATAAAACTATTCATACCCAATTCATCTAATTGCAACGACAAGAATTTATACTGAGGCATATTATGATATTCAATAAAAGCCTTATTGCGCCCCATTCTACTACTTTGACCGCCGCATAAAATTAAACCAGCCGCTTTCACATCAGACTTCATCATCCGATTCGAAAAAAATTGATCGACAGTAGAAATTAGAGCGTTCTGCAATTGATACTTTTCAATCACCTGATCTAACAAAGAATCTCTAACAACTAGTAATAAATTAAAAGGAACAATTTTATCAGTCAAAGAAAAACGACGAAGAACAGAAGAAAGACCATCATGAAAACCGCTATTATTCAACTCCAACTTACCCACTTCATCAATAATAATATCTGAATTTAAACTATGCACATCAGCACTTAAACTTTTCAATAATTGATTTCCACTATCGAAGGCGCTCTGTTTAAAATAAAAGCGTCCGACAGCAATTGATCCATCCACTACACTCGTTTCAAGGTCAACAATTCTTCGATCATGAATCAACATTAATTTACGAGAACCAGATAAATCGGGACAAACCACACCATCAAATCGAGCATTCGATAATGAAATATGATGCAACAACGAAGTCGTTTTACCAGAACGAATCGGTTGCGATAAAATTACAATTTGTGAAACGCCCGTACTCATAATTAGTCAACGGAGTTAATGGTTGCAGCGATAAGATATAGTACAAAAAACCGATACCGATTTAATCCTTTATGATTAAGGCAAGCCAACTTGTATGCTGGTGAGACGTAAGATTTCATCTCGGGCATTAACATTAACACAGTATTTAATTTAGCTTTCCGTGAAGAACCTGCTCGATTCAAAATAAAAACAATGAATGGGCGCGCGATATAATATAACAACAATGTTATTCCAACAGAACGAAGTAAAATATAAACAGCCTCATTTAATTCGCCTTTAAAAAACAAAATGGAAACGACGCAAACAATTAGCAATATAAACGAGGCAAAAGAAGACCATTTTTTTTTCGACACCATTAAGACATCGTTCGTATTATTTTTATCGAAATCGATTGCTTTTAACTCATCGAGAGCCACCGGAATAGTACCAATAAAAAAACCTAAAATAATTCCCCATACAGCATAAACAAACACATAAGCCGACACCAGATATAAACTAAAAGAAAAATCGGAAGGCACATGTAAATCGGAAAGCACACTTTTAACAAAAACATCGAGAGCCTCCCATATAGACTTTCCAAACAATAAAGTAGTAAACAAGAATTTTTGAATTGCCGATTCGGCAAGTGCAACGAAACTAAAAGCAACAGCAGCCATTTTAAAATCACGAATTAGTGAAAAAAACAAGGCTCCAGCCACGCCTTGAAAAGCAACCGCTACATAGGCGGGAAGAGGAGACTGAGGACTCACACCCGCCTTCACCATCAGCACAAGCAAAGTAGCTTGCAACACGGCATTCCATTTACGTTTGGAATAAAACGCAATCAACGAAATAATAATAACAGCTAAGCCTCCAACAAAAAACCCAGTAAACGGGAATTTGAGTGCATGCATTAAACCACCTAATCCCGATTCACTTAAAGCCCACAAAGCAGTTAAGCGCACAATAGCTACAGTGTTATCCCTTGTTTTATGATTCAACATGCACGAAAATACTTAAAATGGTGAAATTATAAGCAAATCAAATAACATTTTATGAGAGCACGCAAGGCCATCTAGAAAAAAAAAGAGAAGAAGCCAATAAAAGCGGATTTAGCCAGTCCAAAAAAAAGTAGCTATAACAATTCAAGTTTATATGAAAATACAATTAAAATAAGTAGATGCAGTAGAAAATTACCTCAAATGTAAGTTGAGATTAATGAGAATAATTCAAGAAAAGATTAATCTATTTTAACGTGACCCCAATTCACTCCTGACTTAATTCTATACAATTGCATTTCACTAATTCCAAATTGTTTTGCAAGAATTTTTAGTCGAGTACGACGATTAGGATCGGCCAATTTTTTCTTTAGTAGACGCACTTTAGATTCGGTCATTTTAGCACCATCACGTTTTTTATTATGCTCTACCAACTTCTTCATTGCTTCAATTACTAAAGGACTAGCCTTTTTATAATTGATATGTTCGGCTCTGGTCGCCCATTTTAAATTTCCAATATGATTATTCGCTTTATTTCTATCGATATGAATAACATGAAGTTGATCTTCTGAATCCTTTGGAATAAAATAAGAAGCCACCAAGTTGTGCATCATTTTAGAGAAATACTTGATTTTTTTATCGGCATATATTTTATATCTAAAAGTAGTATACCCTTCCACTTTACCTGGCTTAATTAATCGACCTTGATCCATTGTAGATTCAAAGCTCATTAACCGACCAAAATTTGACACGGCATAATTCATCCTTAAGGCATGCTCAACGGATATTACCATCCATTCTTCACCAGGAAATTTTCTAAACATTTTCTTATTTTGTTGTCAATTATACCCCCGTATATTGACTTTTTAATTAGCACTAAAATTAAAAGTGGCACTAAGGTAAAAAATAAAACAGACAAAGTATTACTTATTACATTATTTCGATAAAATTCAAGCATAAATGATAATAATCCTACTTTTTACGCTCTTATAGTTTATTTAAAGTACAATTTAGTCAGGTTGAATCAAATCCCACAAATTCCCATAAAAATCAGCAAATACCAACACGTTACCCCAAGGTTCCTTCAGCGGATCACGAATAATCTTCACATTATGTTTCAACAAATTTTCATAATCGCGTTCAAGATTATCAGTATGTAAAAAAAGGAAAACCCTTCCTCCAGTTTGATTTCCGATACGCGACTACTGCTCATCATTAGCAGCTTTAGCAAGCAAAAAAGTACAGCCTGAGCTACCTGGTAGTCCCATCATAACCCAACGTTTATCAGGAGACATAACAGTGTCTTCAATAAGCGTAAAATTCAGCACAGAAGTATAGTAATTGATCGCTTTATCATAATCATCTACACGCAGGGCAATATGGGCAAGATTTTGACGAATCATTAGATTTCTTTTAAATACGAATTAACAATAAGGAAAGCAGCCTTTATAAATTGGAAATAACTATCAAAAGACATTTGCATGCATCAATAAATAGTTATTTAATTAAGCCTTCAATCATCTTATCAATATCAGAAATAGTAGTTGGATTTAAGCCACTACTTGCGTACGCTACATTTAAATTTTTGTCAATAATCATATGCGTTGGATAGGAAACTATTTTATACTTAGCAGCAACATCTTGAGCATCACAAATAATATGGTAATGAAAAGGGGACGCCTTCAAAAATCTTTGAACTTTATCCTTGTTACTATTGGCGAACCCGAGAAAAACAACATTCGCATTTTTATATTTCTCAACCAATTTATTAAGATCTGGCATTTCCATTATACAGGGCTTGCATTCAACAAACCAAAAATAAATAACGATCAACTTTCCTTTCAGCTTATCTATAGAATAGGTGTTTCCCAACAAATCGGTAACAGAAAATGGCAAAGCAGGCTTTCCAATAAACTCATTATTTAAAGAACCCTCTTCTTGATATTGAATCATTTGGCTTTTCTCTTGTTCAGATGCTATTCTTAATAAAAATAATTTAACCACTTTATCATTATCAACATAGGGCTCTGGAATAAAATTAGCAGACATCATTGCTTTATTAAAGTCATCGCCTTTAAGCAAAACAAAATCTGCGGTATATACAGGAATGCTTTCACCATCGAGCATCAATGGTTGGCTTTGGTCTAAATCCTGAAATTCAGCCTTTCTTAAACCGTTTAGAATACTCGACTTTTTAAATTCTAACGAATCATTACGAATTATTACTTGCGCAACAGACGTATTCTGAATTAAAAAAAACAGCCAGCCATAACAATATTAGTTTTTTCATGTTTCTTCGTTTTTTTAAAATTACATAAAAACAGTCAACTAAATTAAGCAAAAAAAACTCCGAAAATTTCGGAGTTTTAAATTATAGATTTACTTACTTTTTCTTTACTTTAATAGCGCTTAGCCCTTTTGGAGTATGTTCAACTTCAAACGTAACTAAATCATGATCGGTAATTGGAGTTAATACATTATTGATATGCACAAAAATATTATCACGATCGCCGTTATACTTTATAAAACCATAACCTTTATCTGTATTGAAAAAAGTTACTTTTCCTTCAAAAATAGAATCTTCAGGATTTTCATCGCGACTTGTTGCACCGATAACAATTTGATCAACATCAACAACCTTTCTTTTAGTTGGATCAGGAGGAGTGGAAGTAATATTCCCGAATTCATCTACATAAGCAATCATATCTTCAAAAGATCTTCCTTTACCGTCACCTTTACGATCTTCTTTCTTTTGCTCTTTATCTTGTCGCTTTTTTAAACGCTTCTTTTCCTTTTCTTTCTTACTGAAAGTCTCTTGCGATTTGGCCATATTTATTTTTAATTACTCAGTAAAAGTACGCTTAAATTTCGGGTTAAAATATTATTTAGGATCCTTTTACGGAATTATTTCGACGGCCATCATTTTTACAAATACAAAATACTGTTTAACAATAGTTTACAAGATTTCATACCAATAAGTATCGAAAAGAATATTGGACAAAACAAAGAACGAACAGACCAAATACCGAGCACTGAAAAGGAAAAGACCATCTCCAATGTTAGTGAATGGCCGTAACATTTACCAATGCCACCCCTATCAATTTAACACAAATATGACGTTCGTGAGCTTTCGCCTGGTATTCGGAAACGATCTCTAAAATATCATAATCGACAAAATGGCTGTTGCTTCCATCGATCATCAATTCGCTATAATCGGGAATATCGTCCAGCGCCTTTCTAAGCTTCACCTTATTTAAAAAGGTAACTGTACTATTCAACTTAATTACATAAAAATCGACACTATTTAAAGTTGACTTATTGATTTTATATTCCGTTTTAAAATTTGTTTGAATTATAAAGTAAACAGAAATAAGCAAGCCGATACTAACACCAATTAAGAGATCTGTAAAAAGGATCACCATAATAGTAATTAGAAACGGAAGGAACTGCTTCCATCCTAAGCTCCACATATTTCGATACAACTTTGGCTTTGTAAGATTAAATCCCGTCACCAATAAAATAGCAGCAAGAGAAGCGAATGGGATTTCATTCAACAACGAGGGGATCAACAAAACTGCAAGCAGAAGAAACAATCCATGAGTAAAAGCCGACAACTTTGTTCGAGCACCTGCATCTACATTAGCAGCACCTCTTACTACCACAGCAGTAATAGGAATTGCACCCAATACACCACAAAGAACATTACCAATACCCTGTGCAACAAGTTCTCTGTTAACCGGCGTTATTCTATTTCTTCGATCTAATTTATCGATAGCATCGATACTCAATAATGTTTCTAAAGTAGCTAGTAAGCCAATTAACAAACCGGCCTTCCATACTTCGACATTATTAAACATTTTAGAAAAATCGGGGAAAGAAATATTTTCAAAGACATTTGTAGGAATATTCACCAACTGAGAAGAACGCAATTCAAACAAGGAACCAGATAAAACCATATTTACAATAACACCAATTAAAACTACTAAAAGAGGTGCAGGAATGATTTTAAATTTAATCGCTTTAGGATGCTGTAAAAATACCATAGCAGCAATTGAAACAACAGAAATCACCAAAGTAGTAGTAGTAACATGATGGTTTAATTCGGAGAAACTAGCTATCACATTTTTCGTATCCAATAAATGCATGAATCCACTTGTCCAAAATTCAGGTTGATCATAACCTAACGCCAACGGTATTTGCTTTGAAATTAAAATGATACCGATAGCAGCTAACATTCCTTTAATTACAGCACTAGGAAAGTAATTACCGATAGAACCTAGTTTGAATACACCTAATAAAATTTGAAACAAGCCGGCCACAATTACAGCCAATAAAAAAAACTGAAATCCACCAAGACTAATAATTGAAGCAGAAACCAATGTTGACAAACCAGCAGCAGGTCCAGTAACAGCCAATTGAGCACCACTTACTAAAGCAACCACCAATCCGCCAATAATACCTGAAAGCAAACCAGCATACAAAGGAGCGCCACTTGCAAGAGCTATACCCAAACATAATGGAAGTGCCACTAAAAATACGGATAATCCAGCGGGCAAATCATGCTTAAGCCACATGATACGGTAATAACGAATACTTCTTTTCATTTAATAAAATCAAAAACAAAAATATTTGAATTAAAAGAAGATAATCAGAAACATGATAATCATCAATTAATAAAAGAAGAAACAGAAAAATGAACTGCGGTAGTACAAATATATAAAAGAATAATACAATCAATATTTAAAAAAGCAAACCCGCAAATTCATCAATTGCAATTCAGAATAACGAACGCATATAAGATTTGAAATAAAATTTATCATTCAAAAACGAAAGGAATAATTAATAAGAGGCCACAATAGCATACACTAATGGAAATTTATCACCAAAATAATCAATATAATATCGGCCCTTTTCACCCATAGAGCAATGTTGAAAGCAATTATAAGGAGAATAGTTATATTCTTCCAGCTTTTTAATGGATAGTCCTTCAGAAATCAAGCTATTTACAACTTCAGAAATCCCATGATTCCACATGACATACTTTTGGGTAATATCAGCCGTTTTATCGGCATAGGTACCTGTTTGAATTTCAACAATAGGACCTGTATTAAAATAATTGTAATGAATTCCTTTAAAATGGTCGTCATACATCCAAACAGCGGGATGAAACTCTACGAAAATAAACTGACCAGTAGGCGATAAAAAGCGAGCCACCACATCGGCCCATTTTTTCATATCGGGCAACCAACCGATAGCTCCATAAGAAGTAAACACGATATCAAACTTTTCATCAAGGTGCTGGGGCAAATCGAAAATATTGCAGCAAATAAACTTTGTATCCGTATTTAATTGTGATGCAACTTCACGGGCTTTATCGATCGCTATATCTGACAAATCGATACCGGTAACAGTAGCGCCCATACGAGAAAGAGAAATAGTATCTTGGCCAAAATGACATTGCAAATGTAAAATCTTTTTTCCTTTCACATCACCTAATAAATCAATTTCTATTTCTTTTAAAGAAGTTTCTCCTTTTAGAAATCCTTCCATATTATAAAATTCTGAATTCATGTGCATCTCTACTTTATTATTCCAAGAAAGACGGTTCACTTCTAAATATTCGTTATTTTCCATAATTAGTGCATACAACCCGTGTATAATTTTGACTTAAATTTTAATGCTTGGGTATTAATCAATTTTAATTTATTCAATGCAGTATCTGCAGTAGATTCATTTACAAAGATTCCGGCCATAATCACCAACATTTTTTCATTTGAGAGCTCATTGTACCAATTTAAATATTCAATACTTAAATAATCCGACTCATATCTACGTGGAAAATATTCGCCAGCATATAATTCATCATCATCGGTATCAGGCAAAGCGACAAGATCCTTTTTTCTATTATAAAAGCGGCCCATTGAATCAATAGGAGAATTTAATTTCAAACTAAGTTCACCCATTTTTTTCAACAACGGATCATACAGTAGCGAAGTATCAGCAATTACGATCCAATATGAAGTATAATCTAGGTTAGCCAAAGAATCTATTGCGCTCTCAGAAACTATAATTGATGCACTTGAATCATTAATTGCCTGCGCATTTAAATCATCGTTATGAACAGATTTCGACTTATTGCAAGCTGAAAGCAAAATAAGAAGAAGCAATAGCAGAGCAGGCCTCATTGGAATGACGTAGGAGTTTTAGAAGAATCAACCAATAGATTATTTATTTCATCCATTTCAACATCAGTAAGATTTCTCCATTTACCAATAGGCAAATCGAGTTCAATATTCATAATCCGTGTACGCTTCAGCTTTGTAACTTCATATCCTAAATAATCACACATCCGTCGAATTTGACGATTCAAACCTTGTGTAAGAATAATTCGAAAGCGAAAGCGATCCAATTTCTCTACAAAGCAATTTCTAGTTTTTGTTTCTAAAATCGGCACTCCATTACTCATTTTAAAAATAAAATCATCGTTAAGGGGGCGATCTACCGAAACAATATATTCCTTTTCATGATTATTGCCGGCGCGCAATATTTTATTAACGATATCACCATCACTCGTTAATAAAATGAGACCTTCACTTGGTTTATCTAGACGGCCAATGGGGAAAATTCGTTGAGGATGCTTAATATAATCGATGATATTATTTTTCTCACCCAAAGTATCGGTAGTGCAAACAATTCCCACAGGCTTATTAAAAGCGATATAAACATGCTTACTGGCAGGCGCCATTACCAATATGTCATTCACTCTAATTTCGTCGTTACGCGTAACTTTTGTACCCATTACACATACAACACCATTAACGGTTACCCTACCCTCTTCTACTAAAGTATCGGCGCCACGACGCGAGCAAAATCCAACTTCACTTAAAAATTTATTTATCCTGATCAACTTTTGATCTTCCATAGCCTTACTAATTATAAGGCCACCAAATTACAGAATCTATCATAAAAAGCGAACGCATCTAGAAATTATTAATTAAGGCCAAATCTTCCATGTTTGTATTTTAAAAACATCTGAAAAATTGAAGCCTTAACCAAAGAGTTGATCCATAGCACGATGTCTGAACATTAAGTCAATTAAAAATCCGAGTTCAGTAAATAATAACCTAAAGCTACTATCAATAATGCTATTGCCTACTATTTTAAGAGATTATACAAATACACAGCTAAACGTATATTAAATAAATAACAAAAAATGCTAGAATCAGGCACAAGCAAAATGCAAAAAACAATATTTAAATCGAATGATCAATGTAAAAAAAAAGACTTACTCTGTTTCGTAGTCGAGTTTTACCGTTATTGTAGCAGTTTTTCTTTTAGAAGAAGTATTAAATGAACCACCCCAAGAATACTCTTCTGCCGAGTTTTGAGCAGTTATTTGAAATACCCCCATATCGGCATTTTTTAGTCGACCCACCCCACTACCAGCATTTTCAGCAATTCGTTTAGCACGGGTATTGGCATCTTTAGTAGCTTCTGCAATCATTTCAATTTTCAACTCCGCCAATTTAGTATAATAATACTGGGGAATATTTGAATAAAACTCTACACCTGAATTAATCAATTCACTTACTTGACGAGAAATATCTTCTACTTTATTTACTTCAGACGATTCAATTTGGACTGTTTGACTTAAGCGATAACCGGTAAATACAGATTTCAAACGTTCACCATTACTTCCATACACATCATCAAATTCTTTATTGATATCAACTGCAGAAAAGATGATATTTTCTTTCTTAATTCCTTTACCGACCAAGTATTTTAATATGCTCTCACGATCTTTATCAAGTTCAGAATAAGCTTCCTTTAAATTAGTACTTTTCTTAATAAAGCTTCCACTCCATACAATCAAATCGGAAACAAAATCTTTTTTACCCAAACCGGTAACACTAATGGTATTATTAGCTCTATTTCTATTTTTAAAAGCATTTGAAAAAACAAATGCAGTTACAATAATCGCTAATGCAACAATAATGGAAGACAAATAAGTTCTCATAAGCAAGTAGTATAAATGATAAAATGGGTTGATACAAATAACATATCAACCCATCAAAATTAAGGAAACTATAAATTACTTACGAATAATCTTATAAGTTTGCTTTTTATCTTCACCGATCTGCACAAAATAACAACCGGCAGCATATCGGCTTAAATCGATCGAAGTTTCATTCGACTCTAACAATCCTGAGAAGATTTGATTTCCGTTATTGTCTGTAACAAAATAGAGCACACCTTCAAAATTAGTTATTGTTTTAATTCTAACTACATCACTTGTAGGATTAGGAGACAAAGAAATCTTTGAACCAACTACAGCTTCATTAATTCCTGTTGCAGAATTAACAATAATAACACCTTTCATTGCCATCGCTGCATGTGGCACACATACATACCAATGGCTTCCTACTCCTAATTTAGAAGGAAGAATTAGCCCACCTCCAAAAGGAGCTGTAAAACCTCCAGTTGCTGCTGTACTACCATTCGAGTTCCATGTTGATTGACTAACCTCACGAACGTTATGTTGTGACGCAATCGTAAATAATACCGAATCGCCGGAATTAATGGTAATTGAAGCAGGGGAAAATGTAAAACCCGTATTCACGATAGTCCAAGTTGTTGAATAGCTTTCGAAGGAAAGCAATAATAATGCACTTAATAGTAAAGATTTTAATTTCATAGTAATTTATTGTTTGGGTTTAATAGTGACAAATAATTTAAAGAAAACATAATTTCAGAATGCAGAAATAATTGCATTTAAAGAAATTTGTTTACATC
>CAIRUC010000075.1 GCA_903881665.1 uncultured Bacteroidota bacterium
ATGCAATACATTGATTTTGCATCAAAACATAAAATTGACGGGGTGCTCGTTGAAGGATGGAATATTGGATGGGAAGATTGGTACGGGAATAACAAAGAAGAAGTTTTTGATTTTGTAACTCCATATCCTGACTTCGATGTTAAAAAACTTCAGAGATACGCTAAATCAAAAAATGTAAAATTGATTATGCATCATGAGACTTCGGCATCTGCAACAAATTACGAAAGAAGAATGGACACTGCATTCAAGTTCATGGCGGCGCATGGATATAACTCTGTTAAGACAGGATATGTAGGTAAAATTATTCCACGAGGAGAGTATCACGATGGACAGTGGATGGTTAATCATTACCTTCGTGTAGCTCAAAAGGCGTCAGATTATAAAATTATGGTTGATGCCCACGAACCTGTGCGGCCGACGGGACTTTCACGCACCTACCCTAATTGTATTGCTTCTGAAGCGGCAAGGGGAAATGAATTTAATGCGTGGAGCGAAGGCAATTTGCCTGAACACGAAACTATTCTACCATTCACAAGACTACTCGGTGGGCCGATGGACTATACACCCGGAATTTTTCAAATCAAATTGGATTATTACTCACCAGGTAAAAAAGAATTTGTGCACACAACACTAGCAAAGCAACTGGCACTTTATGTAACAATGTATAGTCCTGTTCAAATGGCCGCTGACCTTCCCGAAAATTATGAAAAATTTCCGGATGCATTTAAGTTCATCGAAGATGTTGCGGTTGATTGGGATGATACAAAAATCCTTGAAGCACAACCGGGTGACTTTCTGGCAATTGCACGAAAGGCAAAGAACAGTTCAAACTGGTTCATTGGAGCGATAACTGATGAAAACAAGCGAACCGTAAATATCAAACTTGACTTTCTTGATTTAGACAAAACATACACCGCAACTGTGTATTCTGACGGAGACGATGCTCATTACCAAAGCAATCCTATGAAATATAAAATATATAAGTTGGAAAAATTAGTAAATAAATCCTTAATCTCCATTCCACTTGCTTGCGGTGGTGGAGCGGCAGTGTCAATAAAGGAAGTTAAATAAAAAGTCTGCTATCTTGTTAGTCAATACCTCCATTTGCTTTCCTTATTGGAAATAAAATCATTTGGAATTAGTTATCTAATCTGAGAATTTAAATATTTTGTGTATCTTACTTAGTTACTTTTGGTTAAGTGGCTAAATAATTAGCTTTACGCCGCTGAGCAAGATTGATGAAGTTGAAAGATGAATTTTTAATAGAGTGATATGTTTTTGAAATATAGGATAAATTTTTAATGCCAAAATTTATTAGAGTTGAGGAAATTGGCGAGGGTATGGTATTAGCCTCGCCTGTTACGAATAAGTTTAATCAGACCCTACTGGGGCCCGGAACGTTACTTACTGCAAAGCATAAGTCATTGCTAAAAACCTGGGGCGTTCAAATGCTGGCCATCATTTCCGAAGAAACTTCTAATGAAGAAGTCGATACCTCAGTGACCCAGTTCCTAACCGATGATGCAAAACGGCAGCTAGATTTAAGACTTGGCTGGCAGCCGGAGAATCCTTTTGAGCAGGACCTGTATAACATGGCACTCAAACAAATTTTAGATACTCATAGATTACCGGAAGCAGAATAGAATGGTGGATGTCGATAAAATACTCAACTCGGTTGAAAGTCTTTCAACCTTACCAACAATTTACTCATCCATATCTCAGGCCATGGAGAACCCGCGTACATCAGCCGCTAAAATTGCAGAGATAATAGCAACGGACCAAGTTTCAGCCCTTAAGGTTTTGAAAGTAGCAAACTCTCCTCATTTTGGTTTTCGCGGTCGAATAAGCACCATCTCAGATGCGATTTTCTATTTGGGATTTAGTGAAGTAAAGAATATTGTTTTCGCACTTTCGATTATAAATTCATTTTCTAAAACCAGCACCTCAAGCATTTTCAAACCAAAGGATTTTTGGGCACATTCTATCGCGGTAGGAATAGCAACCAGGTTTATTGGAATAGCATGTGGTGCCAGTAATTTGGAGAATTATTTCTTAGGTGGAATTCTTCACGATATCGGTAAGTTGGTGTTTTTTCAATATGCAAAAAACGATTATATAGAATTATTAGAA
>CAIRUC010000076.1 GCA_903881665.1 uncultured Bacteroidota bacterium
CCTTTATCTCTTTCGATCGTTTTTCCGCCTCTTCTTTCGAAATTTTTCCTTCTGCGGCCAGACGTTCATGCTCTATGTGTTGACGTTTGGCCTCTTCCATCTGACGCTCATTCTCCTCTTGTTGTCGTTTCAATTCATCTTCCTTAAGCTTTCGCTTCATCTCCTCCTCTCGCGCTATCTTTTCACTGTCATCGGTAAGCTGGCTCTTTGTTTTTTGTGCGTTATACTCGTAAATTTTAGCTTGAATTTTATTGCCATCCCTCTTGTAAATATTCGACATATTGGTGTATGCCTCTGCCAAACCACGTTTGTAGCCAATTTTTTCGGCTAGCAAAGATGCGTCTTTTGCATACTTCAATGGCTGATCCCAAAAATCTTCAGCCACTTCTTCCGTGGTGGTAAGAAATTCTTGCGCAATTTTATTCATTATGTCTACACGCGATTTATCATCAGGTGCAGCATTGAGTTGCTGAATATATTGCGTTATAAGCTTGCGGTTTTGAGCCTGAACTTTCACTGCAAATACAGAAAGCATGGCAATCAAAATCAATAATCTTTTCATTTTGGGCTAATGTTTCAAGAAATATATAAAGTTCCAAACCTACATCATTTTTTTTCAAAAAGCAAAGGTATTTTAAAATGTTTCTCTATTTTTGTCCGAACATGTTAAAACAAAATCTTCAACAAAAGTTACAGCAGAAACTGAGCCCTCAACAAATTCAGTTTATTAAACTGCTGCAATTAAATACCGTTGATTTTGAAGAACGTGTAGAGCAAGAGCTTATTGAAAACCCTGCCATTGAAGATGCAAAGACAGATGAGGACAATGAAGGAGAAATGCAGGATTATAATAATACCCAAACCGCCGAAGATATTACCCCAGTAAACTCGGAAGAGAAAGAGTTTGATGGACCTACCGACGATCTTGCCGAATTTGAAACACCCTCTGAAGACCCCTTTGAAGACGACCTCTTCGATTTAAGCAGTTATACCGATATCGACGATAATGAAGGCTTTCATTTAGGTGAAGATTTGACTGGTGACGAAGATCCGCGAGAATTTTTTATAGCCACAACAAGTACCTTTCACGAAAATCTTAAAGAACAACTTACCGCTTTTAAACTTACTGAAGCCGAACATCAACTCGCCGAGTACATAATTGGTAGCATTGACGATGATGGTTATTTGAGAAGATCGTTACCTGCCATGGTTAACGATATTGCTTTCTCTCTAAATACCGAAACCACGCCTCATGCTTTGGAGCAATTGCTTAAACTCATCCAAACTATGGAACCCGCTGGTATTGGCGCCCGCGACCTACAAGAATGCCTTTTACTTCAGCTAAGACGTAGAGATAAGAATGTAATTGCTGTTAAGCTAGCTATTAAAATCATCGAACATTATATGGATGAATTTAGTAAAAAGCATTACGACAAACTCATGAAACGCCTCGAGATTAATAACGATCAGTTGAAAGAGGCCATCGACTTAATTGCCCATTTAAATC